>CAJVYN010000019.1 GCA_913009355.1 uncultured bacterium
TGATACGGCGACCACCGAGATCTACACTCTTTCCCTACACGACGCTCTTCCGATCTATTCGCCTACCTGGTGGGCGCCCTCTCCAAGCAGGTTGGCCGTTGCCATTCCCCAATTAAACGCCATTGTCGTCTCCTTTCAATGTGGACTGCGAAGGAGGGGCAGTTTTAAGCAAACCATGTTGCTGCATGGCCTGAAGTCCAAACTGCTTTTGCTTATCAGTCATTAACGGCTCGATATTTTTTTGTAATTCTACCGGATCAATTGTGCCGTTTTGCAATCCTTTTGCAACATACGAACCTTTTTCGATATTGTACTGCTTGACCTTTGCGTAGAGGGTTGCCCTGGTTATGCCAAGAAGCCCAGCCGCTCTGGTTTTCTGCCAGCCTGTCTCCTGCAGAGCACGGGCAATCAGTTCACGTTCCGCCTTTTCCAGCGAATAATCCCTGATACGGCTGGCTGTTGCAGCTTCTGATACTTCACCACTTTCGAGAGAATCGATTGCAATGCTGCTTAGGCCGATTTTGTCTGTTGTTTCCAGCAATATCGCCCTTTCAATAACGTTACGCAGTTCGCGGACATTGCCGGGCCAGTTATGCCTCTGCAGGGCTTCGATAGCCAATTTAGTCAGGGAGGTTATCTTGCCTTTTTTTTCCGGGCACATAGTTGAGGTCTCAAGGAAATATTCAGCCAGAAGCCGAATATCTTCTCTTCGCTCAGGCGCTCTAAGGGGGGCGATAGTAATAGGACATATACTCAGCCGATAATAGAGGTCGCGCCGGAAGCGATTGGCTTGGGTCTCCTTATGGAGATTGCGATTGCTTGAGACTATTATGGTAGCTTTACAGGCAATATTTTTGACACCTCCGACCCTTCGGAAGTTTTTTTCCTGAATGACACGCAGCAACTTGGCCTGCAGGTCCATTGGCATTTCACTTATTTCATCAAGAAATATCACACCGGCCCCTGCCAGCTCCCAAAGCCCTATTTTTTCGCGGTCAGCGCCCGTAAAAGAACCCTTCACGTGGCCAAAAAGTTCACTTTCCAGCAGATTTGCCGTTAGAGCCGCACAATTTACAGCTATAAACGCTTCATTTGGGTGCCTTAGAATATGTATTGCCTTAGCTGCTAATTCTTTGCCCGTGCCCGTTTCTCCGACTATCAAAACCGGATTGCATCGGCTGGCAGCGACAAGTCTAATCATTTTGAGTTTGTCCAGTATCGCTTTACTCCGCCCGACCAAAGCGACAGAAGCAGCGTAGTCTTCCGCAAAGAAGGTTTTTAGAGTGCCTTTTTCAGTGCCGGTTGGTACAGATTCATTTTTTATTCGGCTTACAATCTGTTCCAGCCGACAGTAATCGCCCCTTCCCCGCAGACAATCTACAGCCCCCATCCGTATAAACTCTGCAGAGCAGTCAGTCCCGTTCTCGCCGTCATCAACTATTACGATGGGAATATTTATTGAATTTTTACCAACTGTATCAAGAAACTTGTGGGTATGACCTGTACCAAACCTATCATCAAAAATAACTAAATCGGGTTCGACTGTCTTGATGATGTCCAGAGCCTCAGCCATGTCATCAGCCACAAATATTTCCCGGCCGACCTGACGAGCTAATTGTTGAATTTCTGCATCCTTGCTTACCGCAACAATTCTACGTAAAACCATCCTTGTAAAACCATCCTTGCCACAAAACTTAAACCCCCGGTGTTATTCTTAATATTATTATTACCGTAGACGTCCAATAAATCGACATAAAGCTGCGACAACTTTAATTTTTTATGGGACCGGCCAATAATGTCACTGATTTACTAATTCTAAAAATAAATTAACCTTCCGCTGTAATTTTATCGGACATTTCAGCAAAACAAAAAACCAAAACTAACAAAGATACAGTATTGATTTTTATAGGACGTTGCTTCGCTTCACTCAAGTAAACGTTCAATGTCACCATGTATGCCGGAATAAAAAACAACACAACCATCAAACCAGACCCGGCAAAATTTTCTGTGTGTTAGGAAAAATTATCCTCTGCAACAACTTCTTATTGATAATCTATAACTGGCAATCAATGAATGGCAGTTTGACAATCAACAATCAGCAATCAGTTTTTTAATTCCCTTAATGTCTGTTCTAAAAAGAAGTTATCTATCATAAGACCGACAAGGCTAATGGTTAATAGTCAATAATCAACAATCAATGGTTTCAATGTGGCACACCAATTGCTTACCTAATCAAGCAACATCGTTCGGAAAGAAACTTTGTTTGGTTTTTGGTCTTTTTAATTTAAGAAGGTGGAAAACTTATGGAGCAATTATCACCAACAGCGACAGCAAGCAGTATCCAGATGGATTATATGACGCTTCTGGTAACTCAGTTGCAAAATCAAAATCCTCTTGAACCATTGGATAATAACGAAATGGCTTCTCAACTGGCGCAGTTCTCACAACTGCAGCAGCTTGAGACAATGAACTCAAGTTTCGCAGATGTCCTTTCCGTCGCCAACAGCACCTACGCCAATTCACTGATAGGCAAAGAGGTTTCATTTATCACGGAAACAGAAACAGGCGACAGAAACATCACCAGCGGTATAGTTGAGCAGGTTTACAAAGAAGGTGGAGAAAACCTTTTGGTAGTAGGTGACTATGTTCTCAGTATAGAAGACATAATGTCGATCAAAAATTAAGTTCAAATTGAGATTCTAAAGTATTTTAAGAATATAAGGAGAAATAACAATGAGTTTTGCATTGTCATCTGGAGTTACCGGGTTGCAAGCCCATCAAAAAATGCTCGATATAGCCGGCAACAATCTTGCCAATGTCAATACTACCGCTTTTAAGGCCAGCAGAATAACCTTCTCAGAGCTGCTCAGTGAGACGATAAAAAAGGCGTCGCAGGCGACGGCTGCCGTCGGCGGCACCAATCCTCAGCAGATGGGCAGCGGTGTTGGAGTAAGCGGTATAGCCCCCAATATGGCACAGGGCAATATCGTAAATACGGGCAATCCCCTGGACCTGGCGATGGAAGGAGAAGGCTATTTTGTATTGAGTGACGGTTCACAAAGTCTCTACACTCGTGCAGGTGTGTTCGCTGTTGACGCAAACTCGAATCTGGTCGACCCTGCTACGGGCTATACCGTCCAGCGTATCGGTTCGGTAGGTGAAAGTGACGGTTTTCAGACTGCCGGCAACAGCGATGTTAATGTTCCTTACGATGTAGCGATGGCGGCAAACGCCACATCAACAGTGAAAGTAGCCGGTAATTTAAGTGCCGATGCAACACTTCCTACAACACAAACAAATATGCTGACTTCCAATATAGCTTATACAACAAACAACGGCACCACAGCTATCGGCAGCACAGAACTCGACCAGCTCGACCAATTCAGCGGAACGTTTGGTACAACTACCACGATTACGGCCTCCGGTTACGACCCAAGCGGCAATGCTTTAAGCGACACAGGCCTGACTGTTACCGGGGCTACTACTTTGCAGGACGTTATTGACCATTTGAATAACAATGTTCTTACCTCCACTGAGCAGGCGGCATCTTTGGTCAATGGCAAAATACGCATAACCGATGTGGACAGCGGTTATAGCCTGTCGGATATAAAGCTGGCGTTTGCGGATGATGGCAGCGCTTCACTGACGATGCCGACGTATTTCGAGGTAACCACTGTCGGTGGAGATGAAGTCAAAACCATTAACATTACAGTTTACGATTCTCAGGGAGGCAAACATGTTCTTTCCGGTGCATTCGTCCGAACGGACACTGCCAACACCTGGGATATGATACTTACCTCAATCACCGGCGATATCAATGATATAACTTTCGACAATCGGCGAATCAGAGGTGTAGAATTCGATGCCGGCGATGGTTCTTATTCCGGTTTAAACGCTACGATTGGTGATTTATCCCAATTTGTAGTAACGTTTGAACATGATACATCGAGCCCACAAACCATTGCAATATCGATGGGGACCACAGGCCAGTTAGATGGCCTGACACAGTTTGCCGGAAACTCTACCGCAGTAGCAAGGGAGCAGGACGGCTACGAGGCAGGCAGACTTTCCACCGTCTCGGTCAATAACGAAGGTATCCTTATTGGTGCTTTCTCCAACGGTATCAAGAAAAACATTGCTACCATACAAATAGCGTTGTTTCAAAATACAACAGGTCTGGAAAGCGTCGGTGGTGGATACTTCACTCCGTCGGCCAACTCGGGTGAGGCAGTAGCCACCCAGGCTATGACCGGTGGTGCCGGCTCTATTCATGGTGGAGCATTGGAAAAATCCAACGCTGATGTGGCAATCGAGTTCGTCAATATGATTCAGGCCCAAAACGGCTTCCAGGCCAACGCCAGAACCATCAGAGTTGCCAATGAAATACTGCGGGAATTGACCAATCTAATCAGATAAAAATCAAATATTAATTTTGAATTTTACATTATGGCTCTTAGCTTTCACTTTTTAGCTTTCAATTTCTTTTTGGCGTTAACGCCGATCCAACGGTGGGAGGCTGCGCGCCGGTTCGATAGCAATCCTATGGCCAAACAGTGGTTTATTATAACAGGTACGGTTGCCATAATCATATTAACCGTACTGTTTTTTGTAATCAGTTTATATCGAAAGGCGCAGGAGCGGAAGGTTGCCAGTCAGCTATTTGCTGAATATGCTGAGAAGAGGGGTCTGAGCAGGCATGAACATCAAATTCTGCTGGGTATAGCAAGTAAAGCCGGGTTAAAGCGAAGCGAATCGATTTTCACTCTGAGCAACGCATTTGACCGTGGAGCTACCAAAATGATAGAAGAAAGTATCGCCCGGCATGGAGTTGACGGAAGCAACATGTTAAGAATTGAACTGTCTTTCCTGCGTGAAAAGCTCGGGTTTAGAAGACAATATCTCAGCTCGACAGGCTCGACAACGAAGCTGAAGGAGTTAAGCAGCAGACAGATTCCCATAGGTAAAAAACTTCATATAACACACCGTATAAACCGTAATTCGGGCAATATCGAGGCCGCCGTTATAGGAAACAATGATAGAGAACTGTGGCTTAAATTAACAACACCATTGGAAAGTACGCCCGGAGAGTTTTGGCGTGTGCGTTATTATTTCGGTGCATCGGTCTGGGAGTTCGAGGCCTCCGTGGTCAGTTCCAACGGTAATACACTGGTCTTGAATCACAGTGATAAGATTCGATTTATTAACCGCCGCCGTTTCCTGCGTGTTGTGCTAAACAAGCCGGCTTTCATCGCACGTTTTCCATTTACAAAGACGCTTGTCGGAGACGATGACAACGGCAAAGCCGGTTCCGGGGCGGAGCAAGTCCCTGCCGGCAGTGAGCAGGTAACTTCCGGCTGCCCCTGGGGACCACCGGAATTTGTCCCCGCAGTTGTCACAGAGCTGGCTGGTCCTGGTTTACGTATGGAAGTTCCGTTAGAGGTAGAGGTAGGCGATAGAGTGTTGGTAGTGCTTAGGCTGAATGAAGAAGGGGCGGTATCGAAAATAGTAGAAGATATTGGCGAGGTCAGGCACACCAAAGCTATACAAAATGGTTTGTCAATAGCAGTTGAATTAACAGGCTTAAACGACTCAGACGTTAATGAGTTAATCTGCGCTACCAACGCAGCTTCTCTAAGGGCAGGTACTGGAGGTCAAGATGTTCCGTTCCCCACCAGCAACAAGCAGGGGGCGGGAGGAAAAACTCAGGAATCTGCGGTAGTACAGGGAGTCTAAAATGACAGAATTAGGAGTCCAGGTCAGTTCGAGCATTAATACGTTAATGCGGGAATTTAATATCATTACGCACAATCTGGCCAACGTGAGTACGGTCGGATACAAGCGTAGATGCAACGCATTTTCAAAATCCCTTAAAGCCCAGGAGGCGCAGGCAGGAACAGATTCACCCGGCACAGTTGCCTTGAATGCGACCTTTGACTTCTCACAGGGCAGTATTGTCGAGACGGGCCGACGGTTGGATTTTGCAATGTACGGCAAAGGCTTTTTCGTGATAGAAACGCCCCAGGGTCCGCTTTACACCCGCAATGGCACATTCCGCACGAACCAAAATGGCCAGATAGTGGATTCTCAGGGAAGAACTGTGGCGGGCGAAGCAGGCCCAATCACGATACCGATCGGCATTGGACTTTCACAACTGAATGTTTCAAGTAATGGAAGCATCAGTGCAGACGGCACAACTATAGGCAAATTCAAACTTGTCGATTTCGAAGAGAGCGAAAACAAACTTGTCCCTGCAGGGGCGAGCTGTTTTAGGATGCCGGAGAACATAGAGCCGGTTGCAGCCGAACATATAGTTGTCAAACAGGGCTACCAGGAGTCTTCCAACGTTAAGATGGTTGACGAGTTAGTAAATATGATAATGGTGTCCCGTCTCTACGAATCGAATATGAAATTTATCTCAGCTAAAAAAGAAGCGGGCAGCAGTCTTATGAGTGTAGCTATGGGCTAATTTACAGCGTATAGTTTTTTCTCTCGGCTGCTAATAAAGTAAGGAGCAATCATTATGTTAAGAGCATTTTCCACTGCAGCGACAGGTATGACAGCCCAGCAGATGATGGTGGACGTTATCGCTAATAACCTTGCCAACATCAATACCACCGGCTTTAAGCGAAGTCAGATTGACTTCCAGGATTTGCTTTATGTTAAGATGAGAGAAGCCGGCACAGAGGTGGTTTCGGGTATAACATCTCCGGGCGGTATGGAAATAGGAAGCGGAGTCCGTGCCGCCTCTACGGTAAAAGTTTTTACAGCTGGTGAGTTTCAGAATACCGGTCGAAAACTTGATATAGCCATTAGAGGAGACGGCTTCCTTCAGGTAAGTATGCCAACCGGAGACATAAATTATACCCGCGACGGATCGCTGCAAATAAACGCTGACGGCCAGTTAGTTACCGCCCTCGGATATTCTATAGAACCGGCTATTAGCATTCCGACAGATGCCACCTCAGTCGATATCGGAAAGGATGGAAGTGTCAATGTTACCGATGCTGCGGGGACACAGTCAGTTGTAGGTACTATCCAGTTGGCACGTTTCGCCAACCCGTCAGGGCTTTCCAGTGAAGGGGACAATTTACTGACCGAGACCGGAGCAAGCGGTACACCTACAACCGGCACGGCTGGAGAAAACGGTTTCGGCGCTATCCAGTCGGGATTTCTGGAAAAATCCAATGTCCAAATGGTAACCGAACTGGTCAATCTTATAACCGCCCAACGAGCATACGAGATAAACTCCCGCGCAATAAAGGCAGGTGACGATATGCTTCGAACGGCAAATCAAATAGTCAGATAAAGGAACATTATGAGCGGTAAAACAGTCCATCTTGTCTTGATTACTTTCCTGTTGTATTCGTTGTGTACTGTGAGTGATGCGTTGTGCGAAAATAGGCGCAATACGATACAGGTTTATCTGCTCAGAGAGGTTACAATTAAGGGCGATACTATCAGCCTGAGCCAGGTCGGCATAATCCGGGGCGAAGAAGCTCTTGCAGCCAGGGCAAGTGAAATTGCCTTAGGGCGGATTTCAGTTCCAGGTCAGAAAATGATAATTGACAGGCCAACGGTTCTCAGCAGATTGGCCTCCAACGGAATACCAGCTTCTAAAGTAACATTAACCGGTGCCGAAAAAATAACGGTAAAACAGCAGCAGCAAATCATCAAGGGTGGTAAATTCGTTGAGCAGGCTTTACTCTTTCTGGAAAAAAATCCACCTGCTGATTCTGTTTGCCAATTGAATCCGATACGGATACCGGCAGATTTGGTCGTACCCACAGCAAGCAAAGATATAAAATTGTCCCCACGTCCAGCCGGAAGCAGTGCTGCAAATCAGGCCAGAGTTCGGATTGCGGTACTTGCCGATGGTAAACAGATAGGGTTTCGTGAAGTAACTTTCCGCTTGAAATACAATTGTCGCAGAGTAGTAACGCTGGCCGAACTCGGCGCAGGTACGGTCATCAGCCCTGAGAATGTAAGGATAGAAAAGACTATTGAAAACTACCCCGATCCTGCCAACTGGAGCCCTCCTTACGGCCTTGTTACCAAACGCCGACTGGGAGTCAACACTGTGATTCGTCCGAATATGGCAGGGGCTGTGAAGCCGCCGGTTCTGCTTAACAGAAATCAAACCGTCATCATTCGAATTGAAAGGCCGGGACTTCTGATTACAGCCATCGGAAAAACTATGCAAAAGGCCAGGGCCGGTGAATATATAAAAGTGCGAAACATGGACTCACGCCGGATAATTTTTGCAAAAGTTAATGAAAATGGCACTGTAGAGCCTGTTTTTTAAGAGGAGAAACAATGAACAACAGAACGGTCTTAGTGCTTGTCTTAACGGTTTTTATGCTTGCCTCGTCGGCTGTCTCGCAAGCCGGCTCCATCTGGGCCAGGAGGGACAGGAATATGCCGAATTTATACGCCGACGATGTTGCCCGCCACATAGGTGACATCCTGACCATTACGATTACCGAAGACAGCAAGATCGAAAACAAGGCAAAAAGAAACCTGAAAAAAGAAACCGACCGGTCAACAACCTTTGATGGGAAACTGGGTATTAGCCATATCCTGCCCAGCATCCCCGGTTTTAATATGACGGCTAAATCCAGTAATGAGCTGAAAGGTAAAGCCGACTACAAAGACGAGCGCAGCTTCATTGATTCGGTCACCGTAGTCGTTATAGACATCCTTCCGAACGGCAATCTTGTGGTTATGGGAACTCGCAACCGCGATATCGCAGGTGATAAACAAATCATCGAGGTAAGCGGCATAGTCCGGACAAGCGATATTGCGTTCGATAATACTGTTAAAAGCGAACGGATTGCGGACTTTCGTATTGTCAGCAGGAACGGCGGCGTAGCGGATCCATTTAACAGGCCCGGCTGGCTCGGCAGAATATTTGACACCATTTGGCCATTTTAAGTGCTGTTGCGGGTAATACTGTACGGCTGTTTTTTGAAAGTGTACTTTTATGAAATCAACAAACAACACACGAGCAGAAGAGCATAAGAGCACAAAAATACTTATTATTTGTGCACTTATTATTTGTGCACTTCTGGCTGAAGTTGGGCGGTGCGAGCGAATAAAAGACATTGTGGACATTCAAGGGATTCGCGGCAATCCGCTCACCGGTCTCGGCCTGGTTATAGGTCTTGCCGGCACCGGTGATAGTACCCTGCCATCGCAACAAATGCTGACGAACATACTCAGAGATTCCGGTCTGGTTCTTTCTCCCAAAGACTTGAGCGGCGGAAATATTGCCATTGTTATGGTAACGGCAGAATTGGGCCCTTTTGCTCGCCAAGGCTCGCTTATCGATGTTGACGTTTCTTCTGTAGCAGATGCCAAAAGTCTTCAGGGTGGAATGCTTTTGGCAACGCCACTAAAGGGTCTTGACGGCCAGGTATATGCTGTAGCTCAGGGAGGCGTTTCGATTGGCGGCTGGACGGCATCGGGTGATAAGTCCTCGATTACGAAGAATCACCAGACGGTTGGCCGAATACCTGCCGGCGCAATCGTTGAAAAGACCGAAATTGCCACCTTTGTCGAATACATAACAGGTTACAGGTTTATCACGCTTAATCTTAGAAACAGCGATTTTTCAACTGCGGAGCGAATTAGCAAAGCCATTAATCGAGCCTTTCCAGACAGTACGGCGGTAGTTGACCCCGGCACTATCAAAGTCAAGGTGCCCAGCAAAATTAATCAGACAGGCATAGCCGGCTTTATCGATAATATTACAAAGTTTGAAGTGAAGGTTGATATCCCTGCGGTAGTGGTTATTAACGAGCGTACCGGCACGATTGTGGTCGGAGAGAACGTCGGTATATCGGCGGTGGCGATTTCCCAGGGCAGTCTTGTTGTAAAAATCAAAGAAACCGCAAACGTCTCCCAGCCCACAGCGCCTTTCTCTGATGCCGGCACGACCGAAGTTGTCCCGGAAACAATAATAGGAGTCGAAGAGCCGGAAGGATTTCTGATTTCTGTGCCACGGACGGTTACCGTCTCAGACCTGGCTAAAACCCTCAATGCCATAGGAGCAACGCCGACAGACCTCATAGCGATATTTAATGCCTTGAAGAAGGCCGGTGCTCTTCAAGCCAGGCTGGAAATAATGTAGGAGTAGCTCTAATGGATAGCGCCAAATTGATATTAACCGGAGCCGTTTCACCGCCGATCCCCCTGCGTGATTTAGACAAGCTCGATAGTATCTCGGAAGAGAAGAAAAAACAAATAGCCAAAGATTTTGAGTCGGTTTTTATCAATAAACTGCTGAACGAGATGAAAAATACTATCGGGGACTGGGGCTTTGACAAAGATGGTGCATCCGGACAGGTTCAGGGGATATTCTGGCTGTACCTGGCCCGCGACATTGCAAACAACGGCGGCTTTGGGATGTGGAAGGACATATACAAATTTTTAACCGATTCGAACCAGACAAAAATAACGACACAGTCACTGGATAAGAATATATGAAAGAGGCGACGATTGAAATAGAGGATAAAATCGACGAACTGCTCACTTGTCTCGACAAAGACATTCAGCATATACAAGAGTGTTCGTTGCAACTGAACGAACTGCGCAGCCTGGTCGTCAAGCGTAACGACGCTTCTTTGGGCAAACTGCTCGAGACTATCCGGGTCGAATCGGACAGTTACAGAAGCTGCGAATCACAACGGCAGTCGATACGAGAAGAATTGGCAATTGCCATCGGCTGTAACACCAGGCAAATGACCCTGTCCAGACTCGAAGCTGTATTGCCAAAAGAAAAAAAAGCTCAAGTGGCTGAGAGGAAGGCAAAATTAAGAGTATTAACTGAGGAGCTTAAAAAAGAACATTTAAGCACGGCACTGCTTTTGTCGGATTGTGCCAGATTCAACAGCCTGCTTTTGAAAAGTATTTTCGACCTCGGCAGCACCGGGATAGTTTGCTACAATTCCAACGGGGCCACCAAACGGCAGGATGACACAGCTTTTGTAAATTTAAGCTTTTGAAAAATCTCCAATCTAAACGGAGCTAAGAAATGTCGAACTACTCCATAGGTATCAGCGGCCTTAATGCAGCCCAGAAAGCCCTTGACATAATCGGCAATAATATTGCCAATGCGGCTACTGAGGGCTATCACCGCCAGAGATTAAATCTTACTCCTGCGTACTCATCACAGTCTGGCCCTGTTTTATTGGGGGGAGGCGTCAATGTTACCAGCGTTACCAGAATAATCGACGGTCTTTTGGAGCAGGAGATTCTCCGGCAGCAGTCGTCATTAGAGCAGGTCTCACAGGAATTTGCCACGCTGCGTACCGTTGAAAGCGCATTTGGAGAGCTTTCAGCCGGAGACGGTTTGAACGCAGCAATAGACGAATTTTTTAACGCATTGGGCGACCTCAGCGCTCATCCCGGAGAGACCATTTGGCAAAATCAAGCTGTAACCGCTGCTGAGACTATGGCCGGTCAATTCAGAACATTAGGAGAATTTCTGACCTCGCTTCAAACCCGGATTAAATTAGAAGCCGAAAATACCGTCGAGCAAATTAACACGCTGACAAGTCAGATTGCCGAACTCAACGACAACATAGAAAGAATGGCAATAAGTGGTGGACAGGCTAACAATTTGCAGGACCAAAGGGACCAGTACATAGCAGACCTGTCTGAATTGGTTGGCGTCCAGACCCAGAACAGAGACTATGGCGTGGTCGATGTCGTCGTTGCCGGAACACCTGTAGTGATAGGCGCTTCTGCTACCGCACTGGAGGTGGGGCTAAAAGAAGACGGCAGTCTGGGCATTACCGTTACCGGCGCCAATAATGTGAGCAGTGACGTGCAAGGCGGTCGGTTCGGCGGATTACTATCGTTGAAAAATGAACTTATCACTGAAATTCAAAGCGACCTGGACGATTTAGCAAGTGGGATAATACAGCAAATAAATCAATACCACGTTCAGGCGGTAGGTTCACAAGGCTCGTTCACGGAACTGACCGGCTGGACGATGACAAGTGAAAATTTAGCCGATTTCAATCCATCCGTAACTGACGGTAAAATATACGTAAGAGTTACGAACACCAGCACTGGAGCGATAACCCGGCACGAAATTGACATTGATGCATCGGCAGATTCATTAACCACCATAGCCACATACATTACGAACAACATTACCGGCCTGAGTGCTTCGGTGGCCTCTTCGAAGCTGCATATCCAGGCCGACACAAACTATAAATTTGATTTCCTTCCCGCAGTTCTGTCTGTGCCGACGGTAAGCAATCTTACAGGGACATCACCGCCGACTATATCTGCCTCCGGCATTTACACGGGTACGAAGAACCAGACTTTCCAGTTTACGGTGATAGGTACCGGTTCGGTAGGCAATGGGACCCTGCAGGTCGAAGTGAAAAATGGTGACGGCCAGGTGGTTACTACTCTCAATGTCGGCGCAGGCTATGCAGCGGGCGATAAATTCGATATAGGCGATGGAATCAAAATATCTCTTAGCACCGGAGACTTAAATGCGAACGACACCTTCGGGGTCGATGTGTTTGCTAACACCGATACTTCGGGAGTATTGGCTGCGACTGGAATCAACACATTTTTTTCCGGCAACAGTGCCCTGAACATATCGGTTTGTTCGGACATAAGCGACTCGCCGGGACTTATAGCAACGGCTCTGGGCGCGGGTATGACGGATAACACCAATGCTTTGCGGCTGGTGGGCGTTAAGGACGAAGTCCTGAGCAGTTTGGACGGCTTGACGACCGGAGAGTTTTATCGCCGGCTTATTACAAATCTTGGTCAACAGCTTTCCGTTAAACAGATGCGTCAGGACAACATCGCTGGTTTAGTCCAAAACCTCGCTAATCAGCAAAGCGAGATAAGCGGTGTCAACATCAATGATGAAGCTGCCCAGCTATTGATTTTCCAACAGATGTTCCAGGCAATGGCTAAATATATGAACACAATTCAATCGTCAATATCAGCTGTTATGGAATTGATATAAACAACTAAGTTTATTATAGAGGTCTCAATGAGCGGGTCACTGAGTAATGTTTACAATAATATCAGCTTTTCTTTGAATTTTCAAGCCGAGGCGATGGCTCGCCTGCAGGAACAGGCCTCTACCGGTTCACGGATAAATCGAGCCTCTGATGACCCATCTGCGGCGTACCAGATTTTAGGACTCAACTCTCAGCAAAGGTCTATGGAAGATTATATAGACAGTCTCTCTGAGGTTGTCAGTACGCTTGAGCTTTCCTCCACCATTATCGAGAATATAACGTCATCTCTGGTGGAGACGAAATTACGTCTGGTTCAAATTTCCGGCGGCATCTATGATGAGCAGGCACGAGAGAGGACAGCAGAGGGTATCGACGATATATTAGAGCAGATAGTTTCACTGGCTAATACCAAACATAATAACCAATACCTTTTTGGGGGGAGCGATACGGCCTCGGCGCCCTATACCGTGGAATACACTAACGGGAAAATTACCAGCGTAACTTACCAGGGTAGTCTTGAGGGGCGCAATATAGAGGTGGCTCCCGGAGTGCAGTCCGGCGCTTTTTATGTAGGTGATAATATTTTTCGTTCGAGCAATCGGAGCAGCCCTGTCTTTCCGGGTGATACCGGCGCCAAAGCCGGCACGGGAACACCGAGTGTTACCGGCGATGTCTGGCTGACGGTAATCCACGACGGCAGCAATTATAAACTCTCTATTGACAACGGAGTCAGCTACACAACCGTCCCCGTCGGCGGAGAGACCAACCGGCTTGTAACGGATTCGCGAACCGGACAGGTTCTCTACGTTGACAGCACAGAGATAAACAGTACAGGAGTTGAGTTGGTACGCATACCCGGAACTTATGATGTATTCAATGCGATTATCACTATCCGGGACATACTCGAGAACGACAGGGGGCTTTCCGATGCTCAATTGCAGCAGCTACAGGATAATTCGTTGGATTCACTGGAAGAGATAAGCAATCTTTTGTTACAACAATCTGTTTCTGTGGGGTCAAAAATTGGTTTCCTGGATAATCTCAAAGATAGTCTAAAAAATCTTAAGTACGACACTGAGGATGAAGTAACTCGTCTGCAGGAAGCTGACATTGCTCAAATAGCAATAGATATGTCTCGCCGTCAGGTTCTTTACCAGATGTCGTTGTCCGTAGCTGGAAAACTTATGTCTATGTCGCTGCTGGATTTCCTCAGATAGCCGCTGAGGATAAACGTGAAAAACTTCAGAGATGATTGTTTGAACAACATATATGTTTGATATTTATACAAATTTTGCACTTGGACCTGCGAAATCGCAAATAAATACCCGTCTCGGCTGACGGCACGGAATTTGCGTAATGGTTGCTATATAGCCATTTAGCCGCAGGTCTGTAAAGAAAACTTGTTTTAAGGACTGTAACGTAAATACGGAGTAAGGCAGATGACAATGGGGACAAAATCGAATCATTACCAGAGAGGTTTGGAATTAGCCGAGGCCGGCAGGCACAGCGAAGCTCTCGACTGTATTCAAGAACATCTTCGCACAGCGCCGGATGATGCGCAGGCCCTGAACGATGCGGGAGCAATCCTCCACTGCCTGGGCCGTTCGGATGAAGCCATCAATCATCTTGTCAGGGCAAGGGACATACAGGCCGGCTCTGCTGAGATAATCTGGAATCTGCTGGAAATATATCTTGCCGCCGATAGAGCAAACGAAGCGGTACAGCTTTTCGACGATATGGAGCGAATGGACATATTAAATGCCGATATACTTAACAGAACCGCCAATGTATTTCTAAACCAGGACAATAAGGCCGACGCCATCGAAATGCTGCTCCATTCACTGACAAACTGGCCAGGCCAGGAAATTCTCGAACCGATGATTAAAGTAATTCGCTCTAAAAGACCCAAAATCGCCTTCTTATGCGGATTAAGCGGCGATGTAAAGTTTCTGACGGATATTTATGAATTCACCGAATCCCGGTATTCGGTACAGCTTTCCGGGAACCAAAGTATCGAGCAGATGTATGAATTGATGAAGGCCAATGACATAGCCTGGTTTGAGTGGTGCACCGATGTAGCCGTAGAGGCGTCAAAACTGCCGAAGGTCTGTAGGAATATTGTCCGGCTTCACCGTTTCGAGGCTTACCAGAACTGGCCGAGCCAGGTTCGGTGGGAGAACATAGATACACTCATCACTGTTGGCAATTCGTTTGTCAAAGACGCACTGCTTAAACAAGTGCCCGATATTGAAAGTCGCACGCGAGTTGTCACGATTCCGAACGGCGTCAATCTCGATAAGTTTAAGTTCATTGAGAGGCAGCCCGGCAAGAATCTGGCCTGTGTGGGCTATCTGAATATGAGAAAGAACGCCGTGCTTCTTCTGCAATGTATGCAGAAACTACACTACATCGACCCGGAATATAAGCTGTTCTTTGCGGGAACTTTCCAGGACCCAATGCTCGAACAGTATATCAGGCATATAGTGCAGGTACTTGAGCTTACAGATGTGGTGTTTTTTGACGGCTGGCAGGAAGATATAAATTCCTGGCTTGAGAATAAACACTACATCGTCTCAGCCAGCATCGCAGAATCTCAGGGTATGGGACTGCTGGAAGGTATGGCCTGTGGATTGAAACCGGTTATTCACAACTTCCCCGGGGCAAGTCAAATCTTCCCCTCAGAATTTCTGTTTAACATCTCCGAAGAATTCTGTGAGCAGATTCTCTCCGATATATACGAGCCGCGGAAGTGCCGCAGGTTTGTAGAAGAAAATTATTCTCTGAAAGAACAGTTGCGCAAAATCAACGAAATTTTTGTCCAATTTGAAGCTGAAATAGATTCAGATAAATTGCCCGTTGGTGATTTCCAATTGCCGGTTGAAAATCGACTTGGATAGTTTTTGATATGGTGAAAGATATAGAGAGCAAGGTTGGGCCGATGGTCAGCGTGCTCGTCCCGACTTTTAATCGGCCCCGGTACCTGTCTGAAGCTCTGGCAAGCGCTTTGCACCAGAGTTACAGAAATCTCCAGGTAATTGTAATCAACGACGGCGGTGAAGACGTAAGCGATATAGTTCATTCATTTACCGACCAACGGATAATATTGATCAACAGAAAGCAAAATCACGGCAAGGACTTCTCGCTCAACGGAGCATTAGCCCGCGCCGAGGGAAAATACATCGCATATCTTGACGACGACGATTTATATTATCCCCATCATATCGAAACACTGGTTAATGCCCTGGAAAACAGAAGCGACTGTCAGGTTGCGTACAGCGACTTGTACAAAACATATTGTAAAATTTCTCCGGACGGCAGCCGGCAGGTCTTAAGCAAAGTTGTTGAAGTCAGCCGTGATTTCGACCGTTTTCTTATGCTCTACTTCAATCACGCCCTGCATGTAAGCTTGATGCACCGCAGAGATCTGCTTGAAAAGACAGGTCTTTATAATGAACAGCTCAACGTTCTAATCGACTGGGACATAACCCGTCGGCTGGCTTTCTTTTCGGATTTTCATCACGTCTGCGAAATCACGGGCGAATTTTACAGCCCTGTCGGCGAATCCGACAGAATATCAGTTCAGCAGCGCAAAGATGAAAACGAGTATCTAAAGAACCTTCTGACGATACGAACCACAAGGCCGGCCAAGCCCTGGACAAAGATTAAGGATATGTCCATCATTTTTTCTCCGGATCGGCTGAACAAACAGGCGGGAAAAACCATCGGCTCTATCTGGAGGCACACTTTCTATCCGTACAAAATTTATCTTCCGCTGCCGCATACCGATTTCAACAAGCTCAACACAGATATGCCAAATATAATCAATATCCCGGTCAACTTTCCGGCCTCCGAGACCAAGCGCATAGATACAGCCCTGGCCGTATGCGATGGCGAGTATATTGTCATCGTACCAAGCGGCTTTGACATAGAGGAAATGTGGATAGAGGACCCGCTTTACGCTCTGATTAACAATTCGGATGCTCGCGAAGGATTTGAACTGGAAGGTTCAACGGATATGCTCTGGGCGGTGGTAGTAAAAAAAGATGACTTAAAGTACGCTCGGGAAAGCTTTCCACATTTGTCAATTTGCGAATCTCTGAAAGCCGCCGGTATTGTAATAAGACAATTGCGTCCTGAAGAAATCCCCTTTCAGTTTGACCAGTTGCTTCAACAAGCCCGGTCAGCGGAAAAAGACGGTAACTGGGCCCAGGCAGCCCAGCTATTCGAATATATTGCCGAACATCACCAGAACCAGCTATGGATGAAAACACTGGCCGCGAAGGCTTTTTTCAAAGCTGGCAGCCACACCAAAGCAGCTAAGCTCAGTTGCGAAGTCAACCGGCATCGGCCTACAGTGAATACACTCTTGTTAGAAGCAAAGGTTAGCCGGGAAAAAGTAAATTTTAACTCAGCGATTGAATTACTCAAAAGAGCGGAACAAATACTTGAAGGAAGTGAATTGTTATGGACATAACACAGGAAAATACTGCTGAACAGCCCGATTTGACCCAGCACTACGAGGTTTTACAGGAACTCGGCGATTGTTACACCTCCGTCGGCAACTATGTACAGGCACAGCGCTGCTACGAAAAAGCGGCATCACTGGGACCTGATGAGCCGGGTCCATACGTTGGTCTTGGAGTAGTTGGACTGCAGGAAAATCTTCTTGATGATGCTGAAGTAGCCTTCAGGGTCGCGGCTCGGCTGGACACCAATTGCGCCAAGGCCTATTGCGGACTGGCTATGGTCGCACAACAAAAATGTGATTACAAGCAGGCCTTTGAGATGTATCTGAAGTGTTTGGAGTTAGACACCGACAACCTGACAGCTCTTTTGGGACTGTTTCAGGCTTCTTGCCAGATGGGCTCATTCGCAAAGGTCATTTACTATCTGCAGCTATATTTGGATATGCACCCGGCCGACATATCCGTTATGTTCTCTCTGGCAGCGTTATATATGAAAGACGGTCGGCTTGAGCGGTCCAAAAAAATCCTCCTGGACATTTTAACTTTGGACGCCGGCCATCAGGATGCAGCTAATCTTCTGGAGGAAGTTGAACATAATTTGGCTCAAACAAGACAAGGCAGCAGGACAGGAGTTCAGGTTGGATGAGTATGGATAGACAGATACATCTGTTGGATAAGCTTCAGAGTCTGCTGGAAAAGCAAATAGAGCTGGCCCGGCAGGGTAACATCAACAAGGTTGAGGTTTTAAGCAAGCAAGCCGGTTCTGTTGTGGGAAAAATCGCACAGACAGGGGTTCTCGAACTGCCGGAATTTAAAAATCGACAAGAGCAATTGCAAAAATTATACGAAGATTTATGTCTGGCCGTTACCGTTCAAAAAGCCGGAACCACCGAAGAGTTAAGCCGGCTCCGCAAGGGCAAAAAGACCATAGAGGTTTATCGAAGTAATATCTGAGGAAGTATCAATGCTAAATACGGAAGCACAAGTTGAAGCGGCTGTGCGCTGCTCGATTATCCTGTCCGCCGGTAACGATTCTTCGAAGCTCAGTGCGTACCTGCAAAAACTGAGCGAGAGGGAGCTGCCGGGTGACTATGAACTGGTGGTTGTTAACAGCCGGGGATTGGAGATTGATGAAAGACAATTAAGGGCGTTTTTACCGGCGATAAAGGTTTTGGACCATGGTGGATTCTTAAGTCAAGAGCAGTCATTCAATAAGGCAGCAATGGTAGCAAGAGGCAAGTTTTTGCTATTTGTAAGTGGTTTTATCGAATTTGATAAGCAGATATTGGAAGAATCCATTAACGACCTTGCAGCTTCAGGGGAGAAGATGAGCGTTTCTGCAAATAAAAATTTTGTATTGACCAAAACCCCTTTTTGCTCTCCCGAAGCTAACTTAGACGGTAATGGTGAACGTGTCGATATATTTTACAAAGAAGACGTTAAATTTGATGAATTAGGTACGACCCAAAAAAGTCATTACAAGAGATATGAGTATGCTAAATCTATCATTTCGCCTGGAAAAACGGTCGGAGATTTTGCGTGTGGGACAGGCTATGGCAGCATTATGTTATCAGAAAAATCCGACCGTGTAATTGGCGTGGATATTGACGAAAAAGTTATAGAACAAGTAAAAGTTCGTTACAAAAACAGGAAGAACGTCGAATTTGTCCATGCAAATCTATTAGATTTAAAGTACCAATCTTTATTTGATTATATCGTTTCCTTTGAGACAATTGAACATTTGAAGGAAGACGATATCCTTAAACTGTTTGGAATTTTCAGCCGTGCACTTAAACCTGGCGGAACGCTTATTCTTTCAACGCCTTATATACAGGAGAGGAGTCCTGCGGCAATTAACATGGGCTTTCATCTGACGTTTTATATTGATGAGGCAAAAATTAAGCAATGGTTATCCGCAAATAATCTGATACCTGAACTTCTTAAATACCAGAACTACCAGACGCATAACGTTGAGGATCATCTCGATAAAAAAGATTTCATAATCTGTGTTGCTCGTAGTTGTAAAACTGTTGTTCCTAAAGGACAAATCCCAAAGATATCGATACTAATCACGGCCTTTAATAGAGCCGATTACCTCAAAATGGCAATAGATTCGGCGGTCAATCAAACTTATCCTAACGTAGAAATTTTAGTTTTGGATGACTGTTCTACAGACGACACCGTAAGTCTCTCGGAGGCTTACTCTAACATAAAGAATGTTACGTTCATCAGAAATGAACGTAACATAGGATTCATAAAGAACTGGAATAAGGCTGTGTCATTATCTTCGGGTGAATATATCAAAATAATGGGAGATGACGACATACTCGAAAATAATTGCATTGCTGAACAGGTAAAAATCCTAAATGAATGTCCTGATGTGGGAGTCGTTTGTTGTAATTATCACATCATCGATGAGAATAACGACATAAAAAACAATAATAATCCATATCGGTTATTCAACAAAAACACAAAGGAGAATGGTGAAGAATTTATCAAAAATTATCTTTTACAAAAAAGACCGGTAGGATGGCCGACATCTATATTGTTTCGAAAAGAAGATTTTGAAAAGGTCGGTATTTTCGACGCTGACGTGGGAAGCGCAGCAGATATTGATATGTGGTGTAGAATTTTAAGAAGCAAGATCGGAAGAGCGTCGTGTAGGGAAAGAGTGTAGATCTCGGTGGTCGCCGTATCATTAAAAAAAAAAGAAAAAGAAGAAAAAAAGAAAGAAGAAAAAAAAAAAAACAAGAAACCACCTAGGCACTCACACAAGACCACAACAAGCACGTATGAGAA
>CAJVYN010000020.1 GCA_913009355.1 uncultured bacterium
TTATCGTGTTGTTCTGTGTTCGATCGTTTTTTTTTTTTTTTTTTGTTTGTTTTTTGTGTTGTTGTTTTTTTTTTTAATGATACGGCGACCACCGAGATCTACACTCTTTCCCTACACGACGCTCTTCCGATCTCGTATCGCGGCGCTTCTCCGGAGGACGTTGAGAAAGGAGTATCGCTTCGCGTTGAGGATGCGATAGCCGGTATTGATGGTATAAAACGGATGACCTCAACGGCTTCGGAAGGCAGCGGTTCAACACTGATTGAAGTTGAGGAATATGCCGATACGGCAAAGGTACTTGACGATATCAAAGCAGCAGTGGACAGAATTACAACGTTCCCCAGGGAGACGGAGAAACCTGTAATCTCCGAGCTTGAAACCATCCATAGGGTGATTACTGTCGTAGTTTATGGTGATGTTCGCGAAAAGACACTTAAAAAATTAGCTGACCGTATTCGCGACGATCTTACTGCGATGGATAATATAAGCCAGGTGAGCATATCTGGCGTTCGGCCTTATGAAATCTCTATCGAAGTGCCGGAAGAGAACCTGCGTCGCTATGGGCTGAGCCTCAGCCAGGTGGCTGCGACGATAAATAACTCCTCGCTCGATGTCCCTGCCGGCTCGGTTAAAACCGCCGGCGGAGAGATTCTGATTCGGACAAAAGGCCAGATGTACTTCGGCACCGAATTTGAAAAAATCATAGTACTTACCAGAAATGACGGTACGGAAATAAGACTTTCCGATATCGCTACGGTAAAGGACGACTTCGAAGATATTGACCTGTATTCGAAGTTCGACGGCAAGAGAGCCGCCCTTATAAATGTGTCCCGCATAGGTGAGCAAGGTGCGCTGGATATAGCCGACACCGTCAAAAAGTATGTCCGGGATAAGAAAAAGTTTCTGCCAGCGGGTATTTCGATTGCCTTGTGGGAAGATGATTCGGCAATCCTGAAATCAAGAATTAATCTTCTTAAGACGAATGGATACTTTGGCCTGATTCTTGTCTTCTTATGTCTGGTACTGTTTCTTGATTTGCGTCTGGCTTTCTGGACGACTATCGGCATTCCCATATCGTTTTTAGGTGCGTTTTGGCTTATGCCTATTTTCGGCGTTTCAATCAATATGATATCACTTTTCGCACTTATAATGTCACTGGGCCTGGTGGTTGACGACGCAATCGTTGTGGGTGAAAATATTTTCACCTATCAAGAGCAGGGGATGGGCCGTACTGCAGCGGCAATAAAGGGCGTAAAAGAGATGGCTATGCCCGTCGTGTTAGCTGTTTTGACTACGGTGTTTGCATTTGTGCCTCTGGCGTACACTGCCGGTATGATGGGAAAAATACTTTGCGTTTTTCCCATAGTAGTAATAAGTGTTCTTTCGGTCTCCCTGCTGGAAGCATTGCTGATTCTGCCGGCTCATCTTTGCTCCAAACACTCCCTTGGGAAGAACCATATCACCATTTTGACCGGCAAAATCAATAACTGGACAGAGCAAAGACTCAGCCGGTTTGTGAACGGCCATTTTGCCGTTTTTGTGACCAGGGCGGTAAAATGGCGATATGTAACAATAGCTTGTGGCTTCACAATATTTCTTATGACAATCGGTGTAATAGCTGGCGGATATATTAAGTTCACATTTATCGACCCCGTCGAAGCTGATAATATGCTTGCTACCTTAACTATGCCGCAGGGGACACCTTTCGAGCAGACCCGTGAGGTTGCAGACAGAATCGAGCAGGCAGCTTTGCAGGTTATAGAGAGCTATGATAATGAGCGTAAAAATAAGCCATCGCTGATGAAACACGTTGCCACAACAGTGGGGGCACATCCGACAATAGGTGCTGGTCCGGATGCTATTGAAAAGGGTACGGCGGCACAGTCGCATTTGGCGGAAATTAATGTTGAATTGCTCAGCAGTGAAGAACGTAAGATTTCCAGCGTGGAGTTGAAGAACCGCTGGCGTGAGATGGTAGGTGAAATCCCCGGTGTTTCATCGCTGACATTTATGTCCGAGCTTTTCAGTGCCGGCGAAGCAATAAACGTAGAACTGTCTCATCAGAATTTTGAGACTCTGCTGGAAGCAAGTGAGAGTCTAAAATCCGTTCTGCGTGAATATGACGGAGTCAGTGACATTGCGGATAGTTTTGAGCCGGGAAAGGCCGAATTGAAACTGTCTCTTAAGGATACGGGTCGAACGCTCGGTTTGACTTTGTCTGAGCTTGCACTGCAGGTCAGGCAGGGGTTTTATGGCGAAGAAGCGCAGCGCATTCAGCGCGGACGCGACGACATCCGTGTTATGATTCGTTATCCTGAAGATGAGCGTAAAGGGCTGGCAGATATAGAAAATATGAGAATTCGACTGCTCAGCGGTACTGAAATACCATTTAGAACCGTAGCCAAAGTTGAGTACGGACGAGGATATGCGGTGATTCGCCGTGTGGACCGAAGACGAGTGGTGAATGTCTCTGCGGACGTCGCTGAGGCGGTTGCCAATGCGGGAGAAATCAACGAAGAACTGTACAAGGAAGTCCTGCCTCGTTTGAAGCGACAATATAAGGGATTGCAGTATCGCTTTGCAGGAGAACAGCGAGAACGAAATGAGTCGCTCGGCAGTCTTAAAACAAATTTCCTGATTGCTATGCTGGCAGTTTATGGTCTGCTGGCGGTTCAGTTTAAAAGTTATGCCCAACCGCTGATAGTTATGTCTGCAATTCCGTTTGGTATCGTAGGGGCAACAATAGGGCATTTGTTTATGGGATATAACCTGAGCATACTTTCGATGTTCGGAATAGTGGCGCTTTCAGGTGTGGTTGTGAATGATTCACTGATTATGATAGACCTTATTAACCGTGAGCGCCAAAGCGGTATCGAGTTGGGACAGGTAATCCGGGATTCGGTAACGCGAAGGTTCAGGCCAATAATGCTTACTACACTGACAACGTTTTTCGGTTTGGCCCCTATGTTATTAGAGCGGAGTCTGCAGGCAAAATTCCTGATACCAATGGCAATCAGTCTGGCATTTGGAGTGATGTTCGCAACCCTGATAACACTTTTCCTGGTACCTTCATTGTATATGATTCTCGAAGATATCAAGAATCGGACGTTTGGCCGAACCAAGAGCAATTATGTGGGAGATTGAAGACATTCTAAGAAGGTAAGAAGTAAGAAGGGTAATTGGAGTTTTTTTCTGTGGAGCGATGCTAAAGGACTGCCCGAATATCAAATTTTCGCTCTGTAAATGGATAGGCTCTCAGAGTTAACAGATAATATAAGTTTTTTCCCGTTTTTAGAAAATTTTCTGGCTAAACCACTTCTAAAGATGGATAATAACTTTGGTTGTCACTTGTGCAACGAAAAGGGGTAAAAACATGGAAACTTCCACAAATTATAAGCCGAATGTTGAAATAGTTTCCGACACTGAGAGTCTTGCGCACCGAAGCGTTGCGCAATTTATCGCTGATGCCCAAAAGGCAATAAAAGCGAAAAACACTTTTTACGTAGCAATATCCGGGGGGCATACACCAAGACGCTTTTTTGAACTGCTCGGTGAAGTGCCGGATGCAAAAGCACTACGGTGGGATAAAATACAGCTATTCTGGGTTGACGAGCGAATAGTTCGGCCGGATTCACAATGGAGTAATTACAAACTGGCTGTCGATACTTTCCTGTCTGAAGTTGCTATACCTGAAGAGAACATTCATCGAATTACGACTGAGCACAGCGACTTCAAAGTTGCAGCTCGCTGTTATGAGGAAACCATTCGGAGGGTTTTCAGCTTAAAAGAAAAGCAAATTCCCGAATTTGATTTGATTGTGCTCGGTATGGGTGCTGATGGACATACCGGTTCGCTGTTTCCCAACAGCTACGCTTCTCTTGATAAGGATGATTTGGCGTGTGTTGTTTATGTCCTGGATGGCAAGCTTAACAGGATAACCCTGACGCATCCGGTTTTATGTGCTGCGGCTCATTTGGCTGTACTGGTTTCAGGGAAAGAGAAGGCTGGTATTTTGAAAGAGGTTTTGACCAGCGAGCCGGACGAGGTGCGGTATCCTATTCATATCCTTTGGCCTGTTCTTGATAAGGTTGTCTGGCTGGTCGACAGCGATGCGGCAAAACTGCTGTAATTGGTTTTAACCTTTTTTCGTAACATTTTAGCCATTTGAAGTGGCAAATTCTGCCAATTGGGGCAGGTTGCCTGTTTTGATATGTATTTTCAACGCTTTTTTGGCTGTATCCACAGGATTCAGCCCTGTGTCCAGCGTCAACTATAATTTCCCTTCCCGTTGCCTCAACTAAAAATGTTACTATAAAGAATGCCTCTTATCAAGTTAATTCAAAGGTTGGCCCCATGGGGGCAAAATTTCAGATATTACATCTCCTTATTTTTTCGCTTTCTGGCCTGCTCGGCTCGGTAGCTGGGCACATTCAGTTCTAATACTGAGTACGAATAATCACTATATTGACGCGGTGGGAAAAGAGACTTGAGAGAATTATTTAGATTTGCTTCATTCTGTCTGTGCTATTATTACGTTACGTCGTTCAGGGCTATTCGGATAGGCTCTTAATCATAAAATCCGAATTCATAGGCTGCATCAAATAAAGCTTTGATGTTTTCGGCTGGTACGTCGGCCTGGATGTTGTGAACATTACTGAACACATATCCGCCTCCGGGCTTAAATGCCTCTATGTTCCTGCGAACATTCTGAGCAACTTCATCCGGCGAGGCAAAGGGCAGGACGTGCTGTGCATCACATCCGCCTCCCCAGAAAACCAGTTTCTGTCTGTACTTTTCCTTGAGTTCCTCCGGAACCATATTGTCGGCACTAATTTGAACGGGATTAAGAATGTCAATTCCATTATCCATCAGGTCGGGTATCAGCTCATTACAGCCGCCGCAGGTGTGATACCAGATTTTTGCCGACGTCAGAGACTTGATGTGCTGGATGATTTTCTTCTGTCTGGGCTTGACAATCCTGCGATAGAAGTCGGGTGAAAACAACGGCCCGTGTTGGGCGGCGAGGTCGTCACCTATTTGCACCACATCAATAATGTCACCGACCTCGGCCATAAAGCCGGTATAATAATCCATCCAGAATTTAAGGACTTGGTCGAGCAGAGCTTCGCAAAAGGCGGGACTCTCAATCATATCCATAAACCACCGTTCCAGGCCTCGCATATACCAACATAATTCGTAGACCATGCCGCCGATGGGCGTCGATATGGCATATGGAGTTTTCTTGCGCAGCTGCAAAGCCTTTTCACGAATACCGGTGAAACGGCTGTGGTCACTGCCGTTGGGAAAAGGATAATCAGCTAAGTCCGCAATAGTGGCCTCAGCGAGGGGATGGAGCGAGATATCCATATAAAGCTGTTGGTCGTCCGGCATCGACCAGACGATACCGAATTCGTCCTTAAAATCGTACCAGAGCCTGCTGTCGCGCGTATTCTGTTTGATGGAGCTATCGAAGCTGTCGGGCCGGCGGGCACAAACGTAGCGAATGTCAACATGAAAACGCTTCAGAAGCTCTTCACACGGCACAGCCAACTGCTGAATAGGATCCAGTATTTTAACCTCGTCTTTTATGCCGAGCTGCTGCAGCAGATTCTCGTAGGCCATGCGGTGGATGCCGGATTGAAATCCTCCCAGGTCAATCGGTACTCTATCAGGAATTTTGTGATTGAGAGTTTTTAAAACACGCTCTCTTGAAGTCATCGTCTCTTTACCCGCCATCTTTGTCTTCTCCTGATTCGTTACTCGTAGTTCGTATATCGTATTTCATAAGTTAAACCTGTCCTCGAAATCAAAAAACAAAATGACATATCCTGAGATTACATCTCTGCTAACTTCTCATAGACTTCAACCAATGAGGTATAACATTCGTCAAATAACGGCTTTATCTTATTATAAGTTTTAGTATTATTTTCAATTGGTTTTTGTATACTTTTTATCTCGATAAACTTGCCTGTCACGTCAAAATCCTTGAAAATACCCACTCCAATTCCACCTATTATTGCTGCTCCTGTAGATGTGGCCTCTTCCAGGTAATTCGGCTCTAAGATGTTAACATTATAAATATCAGCCATAATTTGACGCCATACTTTCCCTTTAGCGCCTCCACCAATGACAATCATATCATCAATGGAAACATGGCTTCTGAAAATATCCAGAATAATACTTAAATTATAGGACACCCCTTCTAAAACTGAGCGTAATATATCTTCCCTTTTATGCCCTAATGTAAGGCCGATAAAAGCACCCCTTGCATTCGGATTCCAACGTGGAGTTCTTTCTCCCAGCAGATAAGGTAAGAAAATAATACCGTTGGCGCCAGGAGCAGACTTCTCTATTTCCATATCAATTAACTCATAAGGACTTAGGCCTTTTTTCTTTGCTTCTTCTGTCTCAATTCTGCAGACTTCATTTTTTAGCCAGTTGTAAGAGCTTCCGGCCGTTTGCATAGTACCACATGGATGCAGATACCCAGGCACAGCGTGAGCCCATACAAACGTTCTCATCTTTTCATCATAAATCGGTTTATCAGTGGTTATGGCTATCCAGGATGATGAGCCAAGATAATTATAGGTAACCCCCGGTTTTACTGAACCAACCCCAACTGCAGCACAGATACCATCGCCTGCACCTGCTACAACGGGCGTCCCTTTGGCCAGGCCGGTTTCCTCCGCCGCCTTTTTAGTAACTTCACCAATAACAGATGTTGATTCCTTCAACTCCGGTAATTTTTCTCCATCAATTCCTGTAATATCAATTAATTTGTCCGACCAGGTATAGCTGTTCAGGTCAAAAACATTAGTGCCTGACGCATCTGTGAAATCAGTAGCCATTTTCCCGGTTAATTTGAAATTTACATAATCCTTGGCATGCAGCATCTTATACGTATTTTTATAAATCTGAGGCTCATTATTCTTAATCCACATCAGCTTCTCAACCGAATAAGAAGCGCTTGCCCTGTGGCCGGTTATTTTGTAAAAGTCGTTCGCATCTATCTTCTTTAATATACTCTCGGTTTCTTTAACCGCTCGCTGGTCACAGTATATGATAGAATTTCCAAGCGGCTGACCATATTTATCTACACATAAACAGCCCATCATTTGTCCGCTGAAGCAAACAGATGCAATATCGTTTACATCGATATCTTTGACTAACTCTTTTGTAGAGTTACAAACAGCATCCCACCAATCATCAGGGTTCTGTTCCGCCCAATTATTGTTAAAATACCTCGTCCCGTATGCATGCGTCTTACTGGCAATTAGCTTGCCATCCGTAGTAAAAAGGGTAGTTTTATTGCCGGACGTTCCCAAATCGTGCGCTAATATAAACCTTTTCATCTCATTCATTCCTTATCCAAACGGCGTTGTATTCCCTGCAGAAGAACAGCAAATATGATAATCAGTCCTTTTATGACCTGTTGGGGATAGGCCGGCACGTTCTTCAGGTTCATAATATTTCCAATCATTCCAAGAATAAAAACGCCTAACAGGGTGTTCACCGCTGTTCCCCTGCCGCCGCTTAAACTGGCTCCACCGATTACCACAGCAGCTATGGCATCCAGCTCAAAACCCACCCCTACCACAGCAGAGCCCACTCCGGTCCTGGCTGTGCTGATAATCCCTGCAATTGCGGCAAAGGCCCCTGAAATACTATATGCCAAAAACTTGTAAATCCAAACCTGGATACCTGACAGTCTTACAGAAGTTTCATTACTACCTATGGCAACCAGCAGTCTGCCAAACACAGTATATTTGAGAATCAGAAATATAATAATAAATACAACAAACATCAAAATAACCGGCTGAGGAATTTTCAGCCAGTAGTTGCTCCCAAAGCTTTTCAGTGCCGCCCCGGATTCTTTCAGCAAAATCGGTGAGCCCTTCGAAGCAATAAATGCAAATCCCCTGGCAATCGTCATTAACGCCAGAGTAACAACAAAAGGTGCCATACGTCTTATGGACACAAGATAACCGGATACACAACCCAGTAAAACACCAATAAGAATTGTAAGAACGATAGCTGCCGGCAAGGACATAGATAAAAGAAAATGAGCAGACAGCACGCTCGCCAGAGCCAGAACAGAACCGACAGAAAGGTCAATACCGCCGGTCAGAATCACCAGCAGCATTCCCATACTTATGATACCTATGCCGGTTACCTGTCTGAGCAGGTTGAAAATGTTTCTCTCGGTAAAGAACACATTTGAGGCCAGAGAGGAAACTATCACCAGAGAAATAAATATAAAGATCGTATTGTACTTCAACAAAGAATTGATTACTTTATTTGTGAGCTTTATATACTTAAAAGCTGTTTTGCCGCGTTTATTTTTCACCGATCGCTAACCTCATAATATTTTCTTCCGAGAGCTGTTCTTTTTCAAGGATTCCCTGCACCTTACCTTCTCTCATTACCAGAACCCGGTCACATATTCCTATGACTTCGGTCATTTCCGAAGAAATGACGACGATTCCCAAACCGTTCTCAGCAAGCTCATTGATAAGATTATATATTTCCACCTTTGCACCGACATCGACGCCGCGTGTAGGCTCATCTAAAATAATCAGTCTGCAATCAGCGCCAAGCCATTTGGCCAGGACCACCTTTTGCTGATTGCCCCCGCTTAAATCTGCCACTCTGGTTTCCGTACCGCCAGCTTTAATCGCCAGTTTTTTAATCAGATACCGTGTGAGCTTTTTTTCCCGCGTTTTCTTTATCAACCCTGTTCTGCCGGATATTTTCCACAGGCTGGGCATAGTCACGTTTTCTCTAAGCGACATTGAAAGAATAACACCCTGCTCTTTGCGGTCCTCCGGCACAAAAGCTATACCTGATTTTACAGCATCCCTGGGTGAATCGAGTTCTAAAACGCTGTCATCCAATATAATTTTTCCTGTATCCCTCGGATCGGCGCCAAAGATGGCCCGGGCAGTTTCGGTTCGGCCGCTTCCCGCTAATCCTGCAATGCCCAAAACCTCTCCTGCTCTGACCGAAAAAGAGACGTTTCTAACTTTTTTGCCGCTGTTAAGGTCTTCGGCCCTGAAAATTTCCTCTCCAATTCTGCTTTGCCGTTCAGGGAACATAGCGGTCAGCTTGCGTCCAATCATCATACTGATAATGTCATCAGTGGTCACATCCGCCGGCGCAACTACACCTGTGACACTTCCATCCTTAAAAACCGTTACCATATCAGCTATTTTGAAAATTTCATCCAGACGATGAGAAATATAAATTATACTGACATCCTGCTCTTTGAGCTTGCTTAAAACCTCAAACAAACGCTCCGCTTCCCGAGGCGCCAGTACCGCGGTAGGTTCATCCACTATGAGAATTCTGGCGTTTTCCGATAACGCCTTGGTAATTTCCACCACCTGCTGGTAAGCAACACTCAATTCGCCCACAACACTGCGGGGATTTATATCAAAGCCAATACTTTTTATCAGCTCACCGGCGTTTCTGTAAAGCTTCGAGAAGTTTATCAAACCTTTCTTACTGCCCAAATGTTCCAGGTAAATATTCTCAGCAACCGTTAAATCAGGAACCAGTGCGAACTCCTGGTAAATCATACCTATCCCCAGTTTCCTGCCCATATGAGGACTGCTTACATTCACAACTCTTCCGTCAATTTTAATCTGGCCTTTGTCCTTCTGATAAGCCCCCGAAAGAATCTTCACTAAGGTGGACTTTCCCGCCCCGTTTTCACCGACCAGGGCATGGATTTGGCCGGCTCTTACCTTGAAGGAAACATTATTTAATGCATGTACACCTCCAAATGATTTGGTAATGCCGGTCATTTCAACCCTGTAAGTTTCGGACACGGTCAATTCTCCTGCTAATCAAGGTTCACAGCTTTGCCTGTCTTGATGGATTGATTTACAGCGACAGCAATTTTTACTGCGGCCAAACCGTCCTCAGCGCTTACCGCCGGCTTTCTGCCTTCTATGATACAATCCACAAAATGCTGTGCCTCCCTGACGTATGCATAACTAAATCGGTCGATAAAAGAAGGCGATGCCGGAAAGGATAGCACCTTATTTTTATTACCCCAGGTTATGTTCGTATGCTGTAACCCGCCGATGAGAATAACGCCTTCATTACCTACGATTTCAACCCTTGCATCATAGCCATACTTGATATTCAATAATCCATCCACGGAGCCAAAGGCCCCCCTGTTAAATTCCATAGAGACCACCAGGGTGTCGTTGATCATCCTGCCGAACTTTTTTGCGATATCTTTCGAAGAGAGGATACCGGCCTGTGCGTAAACCTTCTTCACTTCATCGGCCATCAGCCAGCGCATACTATCATAATCATGGGAACAAAGCTCAAATGAAATATCACCGCAGGCATCCGGATCCGAACCCCATCCCGGAACAGGCGGTAGGCCCGCATCTCTTCCCGTTGACCGAATAAAGACAGGCTCTCCAATTATCCCCTGGGCCAGCTTTTTCTTAGCTGCTTCGAAACCGTCATCAAATCTTCGCATAAAAGCTATCTGGAAAAGACATCCGCTGTTTTGCACAGCCCCTACAACCTCTTCAGCATCGGTTACTGTCAGGGTCAAAGGTTTCTCACATAAGACGTGTTTTTTTGCCTTCAGTGCTTTCAGGCAAAATTGCTTATGCGTTCCTATTGGAGTTGAAATACAAATTGCGTCCACCCCCGGCAGCGCCAGAACATCATCAATATCCACGTAGGTTTTCACTGCTAATTCACTGCCCAATTTCTCAGCCAGTTGCCTGTTCTGATCTACCACCGCAACAACTCTGCTTTTGCTAACCTTCCTGGAAAAATTAACGCCATGCAGCGTTCCCATCCTCCCGGCACCAATAATTGCTATGTTAATGTTGTCCATAACCGCTCTCTCTTATTCCTCAGAATCGGTGTTTAAAAATCAGCATTAGGGTCATAATACCGGTCCACATTTTCCCTGGTGATACATACAGTAGGAGTGTAAAGTACCTTCGGAAATTTTGTTTCACCGGCCAGCACTTTAAGCCCGATTTCAAGAGCTGTTTCAGCAATCAGAGTTGGATTATTGATGGCGGTAGCGCCATATTGGCCTGCTTTAATCAGCTCAAGAGCCTCCTTTTGGCCACCAGATGCCCCCACAATTAAAATATCATTTTCTTTGCCGGCCTCTTTGATAGCCTCCCTTGCCCCCAGGGCCATAGGGTCGTCTTCAGTTAGCAGTACATTGATATCGGGGTGAGCAACTAATATATCCTCCATCGCTTTAAGGCCGCCCTCGGAGTTCCAGTCCCCCCATCTTTGTGCCACTATCTCAAAGCCGGCGCTGCCGGCTGAGCGCAGCTGCTGCTCAATGATACCGCAAAAAACACCCTGGCGACGTTCTTTGCCGACCGGATTACCCTGAACGCCGCTAATCAAGGCCATTTTAATAGATTTGCCCTTTATTTTCCGGGCTATCCATTCACCCACCAGTTCAGCATTGGCCCGGTTGTTTGCCTGAACAGTAGTAATGAAATCTGCCGAAGGGTCGATAGAACTATCCATAATAATCACGGGTACGCCGGCTTCTGTAGCTGCTTTCGTTGCCGGCATCAAACCTTGAGGGTCCTTGGGATTGAGTATCAGCAGGTCGATACCCTGGGACAGCAAATCTTCTACATCCGCAAGCTGCCTGACCATATCATTCTGTGCTTCTGTATAGACAAGCTTTATTCCCAATTTTTTGGCTTTTCTTCTGATTGCCTTTATTTGGGCGGCAAAATACGGACCTGCCAGAGTGTACATAGATACACCAATCTTTATATCCTTCATATCATTTTTCTTAGGTGCGGCATCATCTTCTGAAGACTGCTCGTCCGCCGGCTTGGAATCGCAGCCAACCACCAAACTTACCATCAGAGCAGCTGCGAGAAGTGTAGTCAGCAATTTTTTTGTTTTTTTCATTCTTAACTCCTTTTTACCAGGTTAATCCGAAATATTACTTTCTTGTCGTCTTTGCAATTTTGCTTAATCTTTCTATATCATTATTTGTAATTTCAATATCAAAAACTTCTCCAATTACCTGTGTCCAGCCATGAATAAAATATATCCATCCATCCTCTACATATAAATTTCTATCTGATTGCTGTTTTTCAGCCTGATGTAGAAACTCAAGACTGCCGCGATAATTGAATTCCCATATATAGCTGTTTTTCGGAAACACGATATCATCTGAAAGCGGCGAGCCGGGCCTGTCTTTACCCATTCCAGTGGCATTGGCAATCAATGAACCTTCAGGTAACGCCGCGACAATTTCATCGTTACTCTTATCAACACCTACCTGTACGTATTCAACTTCAGTTGTTCTGCCGATTCGGTCGTGAACCTGTTTACAGTGCTGCAGTCTTTCCAGTCTCCTGTTGGAAATGATGATTTTAGAGGGTACATTTTCGCTATGACTTTTCCTCATAAGGTAGGCGCTTAAAGCAGCGCCGCTTCCTCCTGCCCCGATAATAAAGACTTGCGCATTTTTATTATTAACCCAATAATTCTCAGGCAAAAACGCCTCCAGGGCAAGGCCGGCAGATATCGGGTCCTTTGCGTACCCTCTTAATTTGCCATTTCGTTTTGATATGCTGGAAATCTCTCCAAGAACTTCAGCATAATCATCAAAATAGTCGAAAAACCCTCCCGCTATGTTCATTATATCTATCTTGTGAGTAGTGACCAGCGCTCCCTGAGCATACCGCTCTTCTTTAATATGCTTCACTATCTCCCGGTACTTTTCATCAGGACCACCGACCTCAATATCATACCCCGTTATTTCAGTATCGGGAAGTTCTAATTCTTTGGCCCACAGCGGAAATATCTTCATTATGGATGATTTTGAAGTGGTTACACCAATAAAATAAAAGGTTGGTTTGGTAAGTTTTTCCAGTATATTCACCTTTCGTTATTTTTAATTTGATTGTTCAAACGATAAAGCCCTCTGGGGATTCTTTACAGTTATCATTTCAATGTGGCCATCACTGACTCCGGATTTTTTCAACTTCGGTGCAAAAACGGCAAGCACATAATCAAGTCCAACTTCTCCTCCATATGATATGAATCTTTCTCTCGTTGAATCCATCCCGATTAGTATCCGGCTTTGAAACCCATTTTCAATCATTATCTTTATCAACGAAATTTCTTCATCGTCAGAATGATACTTAGGCCGGGCTATTGTATCGTATTCTAAAAAAACACCAAGCTTTATCAATTTTATATTCCTGTCGATATCTATTTCTCTGTCCATATGACTTATAATAATTTTTTCTCTCGAAATACCATTACTTATAAGATATTCTGCCTGTTCCAACCCGCTGGATGGTATCTCCGTATGGGTTAATATCGGAGCTCCGGTCTCTTTATGTGCGATAACCGCTGCATCAAAAACCTTCCTGTAGTATGTAGTCAGCCCCTCTTTATCAGTTGCGATCTTAATAGCTCCCGCCCGAACAGTAGTTTTGCTTCTAAACGGTTCATCGTAATCGTAGTCGTACATCCCTTCTTCAATCTCGTAAATAAAGAGGTCGGCAATTTCTGAAACAGAGGCCCGAAACGACCAGAAATCGGGCTTATAAAAAACGGCCTTGTGCAACCCTGTAGATGCAACAATACGAACATCCGTCTCCTTTGACAGTTTTTTAAGCAGAGAGACATTCCTGCCCGCACCAAAGGGCTGAGCGTCGAGAACAGCTCCGCCCCCTCCGGCTATATACCTGGATATCTCCTGCTTTGTATTCTCGTAACTGTCTAAGATGAGTTTTTCAGGAAGATTTGTGTTTTTAGTGGGAAAAACAAAGAGATGCTCGTGACAATGTGTAAATCCTAATTCCCCCGGCTCTACATCACCATTTACAGTGCGTACAAACAACTATTTTTACATCCTTCCGTATTCTGGATTTTCAATTACTGTCGGCTTGCCATTTCTATCGACCACTAAATGTTTGAAGCCGCTATCTTCTATAGTTCCATAATCGTGGCCTGCATTACCAGGATAAACCGGCAAAGAAATTAGAGGTTCATCTCCAATATTTATTGACCTGTGAGCATAATGGCCGGGAACATACACTGCTCTGCCGGGATACATCTGTTCCAGTACATACCGGCCATCCTTTTTTTCCATAAGCATACAGCCTTTCCCACGGATGCAGTAATAAAGCTCCGCTGTATCGGGACGGGAATGGAAATGCCCCTTTGTCATAAAGTATTCGTCGCCAATTTTACCCGGATATGTGATACTTGAACAGAACCTTATTTCTCCATCTACTTCAGGTATGTTTTTCTCATACACTTCATAAATAAGTTTATCGCCATTGTCTCTCAAATACTGCCAGGCAGCATCTGCGTCAGCAAACACGTTTATAAGTTTACTTAGATACCTTTCAATATGAGTATCAAAATCATCCAATTCCCCATTTGCCGAGTTAAAACCGACAGAAAAGGGGTAAACGATTCTTCCATTTTCTACTCTTAGTTCCATCTATCTATATTCCTGTTATTATACAATTACAATTTACTCACCGTAAACTTACACTTTCGCCCTTCAAGCACATCTATCAAATTTGTTACAGCCATTGTACCCATATTGTTTATGGCCTCTTTTGTATGCGCTGCAATATGGGGTGTTGCCACAACATTGGCAAACTTTAGAAGTTCTGATTTATCAGGTGGTTCTTTTTCAAATACATCGAGACCAATTCCCCCTATTTTACCCGATTTAACCGCTTTATACAGCTCATCCTCATCAATCAACCCCCCTCGTGCCGTATTTATAATGATAACACCGTCTTTCATTTTTGTAATACTATCGCCATTGATAATGTGTCTTGTATCTTCTGTCAAAGGGGCATGCAGACTGATAAAATCACAGTTCCGGTAAATCCTTTCGAGACTTACATACTCAAATCCCATTTTCCTTGCGAAATGGTAATCAGGTTTAATATCATAAGCCATTATCTCCATTGAGAACCCTCGCGCCCTGTCAATTACCTTTTTACCTATCCTGCCCGTGCCAATGACACCGATATTCTTACTATATACTTCTGTTCCTGATATTTTGCCGTATTGGCCACTTTTGAGCTTTTGTGAAGCAAGACATATCTTCCTCGAAACTGCAAGCATAAGTCCAAAAACCAAATCGGCTACAGCGTCTGCGTTCGCTCCCGGCGTATTTGTAACGACGATTTTCCTTTTATTTGCAGTTTCGGCATCAACTCTGTCGGTACCGGCTCCGTATCTTGATATTACTTTTAGTTTTTTCGCGGCGTTTAAAACATCTTCTGTATAATAATCGAGGCCGGCTATTATTCCGTCAACATCCTGCACTAACGGAATCAATTTATCTTGGTCTAATATTGCGTTTGAATCGTTATAAATCACCTCTTTTGCATACCCTTCGAGTTTTTCTTTTGCAACACCTCCGAACGACCTGGGTGTTACGAGTATTTTATATATTTTTGCTTTTGTCATTTTACCACCTTTAGATTGTACGTCTTCAGCATATGTCTTCAGCAAAAATGAGACAAACTTAGCTTTCAGTCAGGAGACGGTATCAGCTCCGGTTCCATGATTTTATTTTACTGTCATATCTCTTTCTTTCAACGATAGTTTTCTTTTTTAATTCAGCCCGTTTTTTCAACATCCCATCACGTCTATCATAATACACATCATCAGGAGTAGCATTGCCAATGGCTCCATGATATCGCCGGCTGTTATACCGGGATATTCTTAAGCGTTGCCTCAACCATCTCCGGTGCCGTTTGATGACAGTTTCTGGTTTGATGATTATCAGTGCAGATTTCCAGTACGGAATTTTTGGGAGGGACATCCTTTCTTATCTATTATGTAATGATGGTAAAGTATACCCCGAGGCACCTCGACAGCGCCTACCCCCTCTCCGTCCGTGATATTGTACTTGTTGCAAATATTTCTGAGATTGCTATCCAGAAGCTTGTCAATGATTTCAATTGATTCAAACATCACTTCGCAGTTATTGCTGAAAAAACAGGCCGACGCAGAGTCGTACCAATCGTCCCTAAATTATATCAACTGCTTCTTGAAGCATTCGATCAAACTGAGGAAGGCCAGAAACAAGTCTGCCCTATTTCTCAGCATGGCTTGTGGCGAAACTTTCAAGCATATCGCAAGCGAGCTGGACTGAAAAAGTGGAAAGATGCTTTCAAAGTTTTGCGAAGAAACTGCGAAACTGACTGGGCACAGAAATAAAATCGTCTGCAACTTTAGTATTTGCAGGTGGTTAGGTGAATCGGGGTGATAGGATTCGAACCTACGGCCTCCTGCTCCCAAAATTGGCCTCGCCCGATTTTTAAGTTTTTTTGTTACAAGCACTTACGGGAGCTAATTATTTGCTGCTACTAAAGTTATACTGACCACTTGTATTCACTTATGACAGCTTATGACATAAAAAAACTTTATTTGTTACACGCCTGGTGTAAACGGCGGAGCAAAAGTGTCCGCCATCTGTTTGGCACCTCAATTTGCTGCCTCAGCATAAGATTTTCAGTAATCAGGCATTGCCTGGTCTTAAATAGAAACCCAAAGAATTGAAAGATGAGCCTAACAATGTTTTTCAAAGAAATTTCTCCCAAAGATTCATTGTAAAATAAGCGTTCAAAAGCAATTATTAAATTTTACATAAGTCCTTGGAAATGAACAACTACGGATTTTGCAGAAGACAAATTTCATTTTTTAATGCATATGGCGACAGTTCTATTGGGCAGTATCTTTTAGCAGTTTTATGAGATTCTGGGGAGTGAGCATTTGGAGGTCGCTCTGTTTTTCAATAAAAGGTTCTACATCTGCGATGACTTTGTTCCAATCAAACTCTGATACTCTCATGGCAATCTGCTGTCTCCAATTTTCTTCAGTCAATTCCGCCCCTGACCATGCGGTTTGTTTCAGGGCATTATTTAATAAAAGGATATTAGGTTCCGGCCAGGTTCTGTCGGAAAGGTACCACATCAGATCGTAAACATCCCTGCCTTTGGTATATTTGCGGGTTGTTAAAGCATGCAGCTTGCCAGCCAACAAAGAGCTTTTGTCATAATGCTGAAGATTCAAAAGACAGTGTTTCCTTACGATACTGGTTTCCAGTTTAGCTCCGGCTGGAGGGTTGGAATCGATTTCTACTTTGATTGAAATAACCTCAGAGCTAAGAGGCGACAGACCCAGTTCATAAAGCAGGCCGGGGAATTTGATAAGTGCAGATCTTACCGTTTTGGCGATCTTGGCTTTAACTGTTACCCTGTAGTCTTCTGCAAGGAATCTGGTCTTGACTTTTTTCATAAGCACTGCAAAGTTGTCTTCCGCACTTGTTTCCGTGATTGAGAAATCCAGGTCTTCAGAAAAACGCGGCATTGAATACAGAAATCTCAAAGCAGTTCCGCCTACAAATGCCCAGTTCACAAAAGCCCCATTTTCCTGAAGGCATTCAAGTGTTCTTGCCTGCAGATATTCGCGGACAATGCATCTGGCCAAGTTAGTATCCTGGATTTTTCCGATCTGCTGTTTTAAATAATCCTTCATAATTCAATGCCCTCGCTTTGGTCGAGAATTCTTTCAATATTAGCCAGTGCCCGGTCGCGTTTCGGGCCTTGGACTCTTTCTACGACCTCACGCAGCACCGCCCTGTCAATCTGCTCAAAGTTCTGAAGCCTCAGTTCTTCGATAAACTCTATTTCATCGCCGCCGGGAGTTAGATAGATAAGATCAAGCAGTGCTTTCTCGGGATGTGCGATAAAGGCAGTTTGCCCGAATTTAAGTTCGACTTGTTGATAGCCCCAGAAGTATTTTTTGCTTACATGTCTGAATTCAAACCTGCCCAAAGGAGTTTCAATCGTTTGAGGCCTGCCGGTGGTGATGCTTGTAACAGTTGGGACAAACTCCGGGATCATTGCGTACCGGGACAAGGCAGAGTGGAGACTTACATATGAAGCCTGCTTTAGGCTGTTGGCGATACAAAATGGTTCTGGGGCAACTTTTCTGTAAGGTTCTGCGAGCGTGTAAAGGCCTTTATGCAGTCTAATAATTCTACCATCATTAACCCACCTGTTGATTTGCAGCCTGATTTGGGCCAGATTTTCCCCGGCAGCCAGAAACCTGACTGTAAAAACCGGCAGGACAGAGACTTTTTCTAATAAGTTTACAAACTTCATAGCAATATACTATCATAAACGATAAAATAATGCAATAAATATTTCGTCATAAAACAGCTAAAACTTGAGCAGATACATAATAAAAGCGGGTAAAATCAGCTAATTCTCACTTTTTACTCATTTACGGCTTGTCTTGCTCAAATGCCCCCAAAAACAAAAAGCTTGTATAACCGCCGTTTTTATGCTAAAAATGTGTATAATGAGATTAAAATGAATTTCTTGACAATACTGAAGAAAACGGCCTGACGGACTATTGAAATTCTACAGTGGTAAGGATTTTCAAGTCGTTCTCTTGGGAATTACTCAAATATTCTCGGAAGCTGGCTTACAGGCAGTGTCCAGATATCTTTTTTGATTGGATAGCTCTCCTCGCCAGGATAAACGATCCACGTCTTTAAAGGGGCTACTTCATTGATGGCATTGGTTGAACTTTTGGTAAGCTTGGGTGTCAACGAATATTTAATTTCGATAGCAATTTCAACTTTTAATCCCCTTGTTAAGACCAGATCAATCTCCGCAGCGGCAGCCGACTGAGTTCTATAAAAATATGCGTCATATCTGGATGGCTTCAGGGCTATTATCTGCTCCAAACAAAAACCTTCCCATGAGACTCCCAATATAGGATTTGAGATCGGAAGAGCGTCGTGTAGGGAAAGAGTGTAGATCTCGGTGGTCGCCGTATCATTAAAAAAAAACAAAACAAAAAACAAAAAAAACACAAAAAAAAACAAAAACAAACTCTCCATGCACACCTGATCACCCAACCAACACGCTGCTACCAACTCATTCCGGCACTCGAACACC
>CAJVYN010000021.1 GCA_913009355.1 uncultured bacterium
GGCCAGTTAGATTGGCAGTGGGAGGCAGTGGTGGTACGAGAGGTGCTGTGTGTTCGTGGCACGAGTATGTGAGTTTTTTTTTTTTTTTTTTTGTCTTGTTTTGTTTTTTTTTTAATGATACGGCGACCACCGAGATCTACACTCTTTCCCTACACGACGCTCTTCCGATCTGCCACTTTGTTTTGCTATCGTTTTTAGCATCCTGCGGTCATCGCCGGCGGTGTCAAATCCTATGGTATTGATTTTTGTTTTCGGCGCAAATCTCTTTAAGAGGTTCGCTATTTTCTGCGGCAATCTCAGTTCATCTTCGTCCGTCAACTCGAAACCATCAGTGAGAAAATAAATAATCGAAGGGCTTTGATCACTGCTGTCGCGAATTTGTACCGCCCTTTCCAACGCCGCCAGCGTATTAGTTTGCCCTGCCGGCTGGACAGAATCAATAAAATCATACGCAGCCGATTTCCCCTGCTGCGTTGCTCGAATCAACTTGCCATCGCCGAATTCGAACAGCCGGTTACCGCCGAAAAAGATAATGTAAAAATATTGGTCCGGCTGCAGGCTTTGAATCGATTCAGCCAGCTTTTTTTGCACCCGGCCGAATATCCCCTGCATACTCCCCGAACAATCTACCACATAGCAGACTTTACGCTTCTGTGTCCAACTGCCGAAAAATTCAATGCCTTTCGGAGAAATCTCGCTGCTCGCAGAAAACACCCCTGCCGAGGCGGAAGGTTTTGCCCAATTCCCCAAATCCTGAGACCGGGGCTTTGCGGCGTTAAAAACTTGATTCGTCGTTAATAATCGGCTCATGCTTTTTGCGGAACGCTCTACAGAAGGTTTTTTCACTTTCGGCTTAGGAATTACGGGGGCAGTCTCAATGAGCTTTTTTATCCGGCTCACTTTAGCCGTTGGCACAGGCTGCTGTTTGCCCACGGCTTTTGGCTGCGAAAATTTGACGACCCCCAATGTCGTCAGCACTATTAGATGCACAGCGATAGAGACTACCCATGCCCACAATGTCACACTGCCTCTGCGCTGTGTCCAAACCGTCCTCTGGTTCATCAATACAGCCAAGAAACACTCCGTTATCTTTTATTCCACTATTTCCACCTGTGAGGAACCAGGCATCAACAAGTTATAAATAAGTATCGCATCGCCGTTGTGCAATCTGATACATCCTTGTGAACTCGCACTGCCAATTTGATCAGGCGATTTTGTGCCGTGAATACCAAAGCCGGTTCTGCCTTTGGCATCTCCTCTGATACCCTCCAGCCCTATCCATCTCGAACCTAAAGGATAGTCCGGGGACTCCGCTTCGTACGTTCTGCCGGAAACAGGGTCTGTCCAGGTCGGTTTAATCAGTTTACTGTCCAGCCTGACAACCCAAAGCCCTGTCGGCGTTTCCATATCCAACTTACCCAGGCCCACAGGAAAACTACGAACGAAAGTGTTCTGAAGATACAAATCCAGTGTGAAAGCCGAACGATATACCCTGGCATGGAACGGGCCGTTAATTACTTTTATCACTGCCCCTGCCTGCAGGGACTGAGGACTGCTGATTTTGTTAATATCCATAAGAATCTCGTACGGCACCTTGTATTGGACTCCGATCGTTCTAAGCTGGTCGCCCGGCTTAACCTTATAAGTGCCGCAAAGCCTGTCCTGCGGAAAAATGGTCCTGCTGAACAGCCATTTATCAGCAAGCTCAGAGAGCTGTTTTTTCACAACGGCTCGCTGCGGCTCACTCATAGGCATTGGCAACACCTCGTTTAACCTGTCACGCGCCTCTATAATCCTGGCCGGCTTTGCGTTAACCATCGCCATAGCTTCAGCAATAAGCTCTGCCGCCTGGGGGTTGGGCTTAGCAGTCGGTTCAAGTGCGATTTCCAACAAAGCCGGTTCCGGCTCGGGTTCAGCCGCCACAAGCACAGGCAGTTTTGTTTCGTTCTCAGGGACGCTATCAGTTGGGACAGCAGCAACTTCACCTTTGTTTCTACGATAACCAAAAACAATCACCACAGCGACAATCACTAACGCTGAAATAATATACACCCACCTTCGGCTTCTTTGTCTGCCTCTACGACTGGAAGGATAACGAGCCATACTTATTCTCCTTTATTCTATGAGCTAATCCTAAGCACTAAATCCTAAACCCTAAACAATATCAAATGTTCAAAATCATAATTTCTCAGCAGGATGCCTCCCGAAAGGGATGCCTGACGGTATTACGGCAAAAACAAAAACCGCACATTAGTAGCTTTGGGCTGTTTGGATTTTTGGTCATTTGGATTTAGAGTTTTTTTAGAATTTAGATATTAGGATTTATAATTTAACTTGCTATCACGCATCACGCTGATTATTTCTTCGTCGGTAACCAAAAAGTCCATTGGCTCATCCAGTTCAGTTACCGGCACCGAATCGACTAATTGCTCTGCGAAAGCAAAGCCGCATCTGACTGCTTTAAGTTCCTCGTTAGCGAAAAACCTGTCATAATAGGAACCGCCGCGGCCGAGCCGATTTCCTTTCCTGTCAAATCCTAACGCAGGAGTAACTACCAGGTCAATTTCCTGTAGAGGCATCGGCACAGCCGTTATCGGATTTCTCAGGCCGGCAACTTCGGTCGAAAAGCCGGTCTCCAGCGAGTTAATCCGTACCGGTATCATATGCCTTTGCTGCCAGGAAATTTTCGGAACCGCCACTACCTTGCCGAGCTGCCAGGCACAAAGTATCGCCTCGGCAGTATCCACTTCCTGCGGCATAGACAAATACATCATAACCGTTGATGCACTTTGAAATTGCGGTGTCGAAATCAAATTCCGGCATGCCTTTTTACTTTTCTCGCTCCTCTGCTCCGCTGATATAGCAAGCAAACACTTCTGCAATCTCAGACGCAACCGCTCCTTGTCCATTTTCATATCTCACATATCGTATTTACTATATCGTGCTTCCGTGAACCCCGCCTATCGGATAAACCGCGGTTACGATTCACGTTTCACATCCCACGAATTTATCAAGGTTTGCAGCTTTTGTAAATAACACTTAATATTTTTTTCGTATCCGGCATCTTTCGGTCTGTAATACTTTTTCTTCGTCCGGCCCGGCAGATACTCCTGCGGCACGAAACCGGCCTCAAAATCGTGCGGATACTTATAATCAGCACCGAAACCGGCTTTTTTTGCAGCCGGATAATGGCTGTCCTTCAAATGCTTTGGCACCGGTATCGTTGTCTGCGATTTTACATCAGCAACCGCTTTCCATATTGCTGAAGCTGACGCATTCGACTTCGGTGCGCAAGCAACATACAAAGCCGCCTGAGCCAGCACAAGCTGCGCTTCCGGCAAGCCGATGAACTCGGATATCTGGACGGCGGCGGCGGCTAAAACAGTTGCCATCGGGTCGGCATTTCCGACGTCTTCGGCTGCACAAACCGCTATCCTGCGGGCAATAAAACGCGTATCCTCTCCACCTGCTATCATCCTGGCAAGCCAATAAACAGTGGCATCAGGGTCGCTGCCGCGCATACTCTTCTGCAACGCACTTGCCAAATCGTAGTGTGTATCGCCTGTACCGTTATAGCCAATCGTTTTTTGCTGAATTGAATCTTTTGCAACGTCCAGGTCGAATTTGATTTTTGCCCCGCCCTCACGGCAGACCTGCGATAACACGCCCACCTCCAGGGCTGTCAGGGCTTTCCTGGCATCGCCATCACTGGTTACCGCCAAAAACTTCATCGCTTTGTCATCCGCCTGGATGCCATATTTACCCAGCCCACGTTCGGCATCGGCAATAGCGGCTTCCAGCAATTGTAAAATGTCCTCTTCGTCGAGCGGCTCAAAGGCAAATACGGTACTGCGGGAAATCAACGGCGAATTGACCGAAAAGAACGGATTTTCCGTAGTAGCGCCTATGAGGATTAAAACCCCTGCTTCTACATCTCCCAACAGCACATCCTGCTGAGCACGATTGAAGCGGTGGATTTCATCGATAAAAAGCGCCGTTCTTGTTCCATCGGCAGCGAGTCTGTCGCGGGCGCTCTCGATTATCCTGCGAATATCTTTAACGCTGGCCGCCGGTGCACTAAGATAACAGAATTCGGCCTTTGTGTAATTGGCAATCACCATTGCCAGCGACGTTTTGCCAACGCCGGGCGGGCCGTAAAATATCAGACTGCTTAGTTTATCGGCATCGAGCATTCTTGTAAGCAGCTTACCCGGCCCAAGAAAGTGTCTTTGTCCGACGAATTCATCGAGCCTTCTCGGCCTCATTCGAACCGCCAGGGGCGCCGCCGAGGCTATATTGGCTTTTTCAGACCGACTAAATAGCGTTTCTTTACCTTTGTTCCCACTCATTAACCATATTATACGCAAGATACGCAGAACTGTCGAAAATATATTTTCAATACGTTTTTTACCATTTCTTGAACTTCTTCCATCCAAACCAGTGCAAAAAAAAAATTCAAAAAAACTTTTTTTTATTTGATTTGTATCTGCATACCGATACACTTCTAAAGATATAGCTATATTAGTTATCGCTGGATATAATGTTTGCGTGAAGTGTCAAAAAAGGTCAGGTAAGAATTTTTTAAGGAGATGATCATGAACAGAAATGGATTTTTACTAATTGCCGCGGTCTTGTTGAGCACGGCTGGTTTCGCCCATGCTCAGGAGGGTGAACTAAGTGGGACTGTCGATGTAACCTACCTGAGCAGCTATATCTGGCGGGGCTTCGACTATTACGCTGATGACCATAGCGCAATTCAAGCCAGTATCGATATGGACCTGTACGGCACGGGCTTTGGCCTCAAAGTCCTTAGCAGAAGGGGCAATTCAGGCGGACGCGAAAACGCCGAGGATTTAGACGTTACCTTATATTACGGCAACAGTATCTATGAAGGCGAAACTTACGCTACAGACTACACGGTTGGCTGGGTCTATTACGGCTACCCGGACGAACCAAGAGGTGGAAGCACGAGTGGGATGGCTGCTGATATGCAGGAAGTCTTTGCGACTTTTTCCTGGCCAAATCTTTGTTCTAAAGGCTTTGTCCCAAGCTACACTGCTGTTAGTATATGGCCATCCGAAGGAAAATCAACCGTCAGAAACAATGGCGGCTGGTTGCACATCTTCGGACTGGGCTATGACTTGACCGTGCAGGGTCTGACGCCGGATGTCCCGGAGCAGACACTCCGTCTCTCTGCAGCAGTTGTTTACAATGACGGTGCCGCTCCCGGTACTGTCTCAACAGGTACAACCGTGGACCACGACTGGTCACACGCTGTATTTGGCGTCTCAACGGATTTTGACCTCAGCGACAATCTTATCTTCACTCCGGGAGTTTACCATCAAGTGTCTATGGAAGACTCAGTCAATACAGAGAACGAAACCTGGGCCAGCTTGAGTATGAAGTACACATTCTGAGGACCTCATTTTTGCGGGGTCCCCAAACGCTATAAGAAGTGTTTTGTGATTTCCTACAATAAGTCACAAAATGGGAACCCTAAAACAAAGGGATGATTTCTATATAACAAAAAAAGGCCGGTTCTAAAGCCGGCCTTTTTGTTTTTATTCCACCCCTCGCAGAGAGGTGTTAATTCGCTCTGCCGGCAACAAAGCTGCCCATCTCAATCAGGGCTTGCTTGGCCTTGGATTCTTCCAGGTCGGCCAATGATGTAATTGCTTTTGTAACAAATTCCTGCGCCCGGCTGCTCGCATATTCCAAACTCTCGTAGGAACGCAACATCTCTGTCAAGGCCTCTTTACTTTCCCCTGCGGTGCTTAACTTTTTTATCACCACACCCTTTTCGCTTCTCTCCACTACTCTTAACAGATGTATTACCGCCAGGGTCAGCTTGTTTTTGTCAACGTCACTGCCAAGTGTTTTGCCCGTTTTGCTTTCCTCGCCGATTATATCGAGTAAATCATCGGTAATTTGAAACGCAATGCCGACATTCAAACCAAAACGGGCAAGCGCCTGGGTCTGAGTTTTGCTTGCCTGGGCCAAAAGAGCGCCGAGGAAACAGGCGCTGCTGAAAAGAGCGGCACTTTTCTCAGTGATTATGTCAATATATTCCGACTCACTCAACTGCCAATTTTGTCTTTGAACAATCTGCCTTAATTCACCTTCGCAGGTTCGAGCAGTAGCAGCGGCAATTATCTTTTGGAATCGCGGCTGCAAATCGGTACACATCTCGAAAACCCTGCTCAATAAAAAATCACCCAGCAAAACGGCGGATTCGTTACCCCAAAGACTATTTACCGTAGGCAGTCCCCGCCGCTTCTGCCCTTCGTCTATAACATCATCGTGTAACAGCGTTGCATTGTGAATCATCTCCACAACCGCTGCAATACGAATGTGCTCGTCTGTGATTTTACCGCAGCAGGCACCGGCAAGCAAAACCATCACAGGCCGAACCATCTTGCCGCTGCAGCTGCTAAAAGTTTCGAGCAAACGGCTGACAGAGGCACTGCAACCGAGCAATTGCTCATCAATCAGTTCCTTTACCTGACCTAACTGAACATCGATAAGCTTAAAATCGCCGGATATATCGGTATATGTGTTCATAGTTTTGACTATTGAGCGCTGAGTTTTGAGTTACAACTAAAAACTAAGAACTCTCCACAGGATGCCTTACGGCAAAAACTCATGATTTCTTTCCGTGAGCGTACTTAAAGAATTTTTTTCTCAGCATTTTTGTAATAGGTCCCGGCTTGCCGTCGCCAATAGCCCTGCCGTCAATCTCAACAACGCTTATGACCTCGGCAGCGGTACCGGTGAGGAAAAACTCATCGCAGGTATATAAATCGAATCTGGTCAGATTTTTTTCAACCACCCGCAGGTTCTCTTCTTCGGCCAATTTGATAACGACACCCCGCGTTATCCCTTCCAAGGCGCCTGCTTGAACCGGCGGCGTATAAATACAGGAGTTTTTCACAATAAAAACATTGTCAGCGGTTGCCTCGGCAACATATCCTTCGTGGTTATACATAACCGCTTCGGGAACATTATTGTCCAGCGCCTCAAGCTTAGCCAGTATATTATTTAAGTAATTTAAACTTTTAATCTGTGGTGGAACCGCAAGTGGATGATTGCGAACCGTTGTTGCACTGATTACCTTAATACCTCTTTCGTAAAGCTCTTCCGGATAAAGCTGAATGTTATCCGCTATAATAATCGATCTGCCGTCATGGCACACCAAAGGATTTATTCCCAAAGTTCCCACTCCTCGGGTAATTATCAATCGAATATAGCCATCGGAAACAGCGTTAGCATCAGCGGTCTTTTCAACCGCCTTGATAAGTTCCTCGCGGCTCATCGGGATATCAAGGCGAATCGCCTTAGCCGATTCATAGAGCCGCCTGATGTGAGCTTTCAGTTCAAATATCCTGCCGTTGTAAACTCGAATACCCTCAAAAACCCCGTCGCCGTAAAGCAGACCGTGGTCGAAAACAGATATTTTAGCATCCGTCTCGTCAACAAGTTCGCCGTCAATCCAAATTTTCATTTGCTATAATCCCGTATTTCACATCACGCTATTCTACCGTCGGCCAATGTTATTATCCGCCCGGCTCTTTGTGCGATTCTTTCATCGTGGGTTACCATCACAATCGTCTGGCCGGCCCTGTTCAATTCTTCAAAGACCTCTAAGATACCATTTCCTGTCGCAGAGTCAAGATTTCCTGTCGGCTCATCGGCCAAAAGCAACCTCGGCTCATTCATCAAGGCCCTGGCGATAGCTGTCCTCTGCCTTTCTCCGCCGGACAACTGGAACGGTTTATGATTAGCCCTTTGGCCTAAACCAAACCGGCTGAGTAGTTCTCTTGCCCGGTTTTTCGCCAATCTTCGGCACGCAAGCCATCCGAGAATGCTTTTGCCCGCCATCGTCGGCAGGAAGACATTTTCCAATACGCTTAATTCGTCTAATAAATGATAAAACTGAAAAACAAAGCCCACCATTTTATTGCGGAATCTGTTTAACTCGCTGTATGATATCCGGCTCAAATCCCGCCCTTCGAACCTCACAATGCCTTTATCAGGCCTGTCCAATGCGCCCAATATATGCAGCAGCGTGCTTTTGCCGCTGCCCGAGGCCCCGACTATTGCAATAAATTCACCTTTCTTTACAGCCAAATCAAGACCCTTGAGCACGCTAACATCCGCCGCCCCCATCCGATAAGATTTACAGAGCCCTTCAGCCTTTAATATGATATCGTTTTTACTCATAACCCGCTCACCTGCAAAGTCTCTACCGGCTTTAGTCTCACCGCCTGCCAGCTCGGTATCAACGCACCAACCAGACAGACAACAATCGCCGAAAGCATTATTATTCCCAAAACTTTCAAATCAATAGCGCTTGGAATATCGCCGATAGCGTACATCGTTCTATCCCATAACTGAAACTTAAAATGCTCGAACAGCCAGTCTTCTATCCTGTTCATTTTGAGCAGAAACATTCTGCCTGCAAACAGGCCGAGACAAGACCCTAAAAGACCCACCAAAAAAGCAAAACCAGAAAATAACTCGATAATACTTACGTTAGAAACACCCACGCTTTTTAGGATACCTATATCTTTGCTCTTATGGCTGATAATCATATAAAAAACAACAAAGATAATAAAAACAGTCGTAACGCCCACAAGAGCAAACATCACAATCATCATTGTCTGTTCCTTTTCCATTGGCGCGATGAATGCACGTCTGTAATCTTTCCAACTCTGCACGGTTACTTTCTCTAACAGGCTTGCTTTTCTTTCGCCGCCTCTTTCTTCGACGAAACTCTGCCACAGTAAAGCGACTTTTTCACACCCATTATCAAGCCCTACGTTCGGCTTAAACTTTATATGAATGGCGTTTATTCTTTTGTCTGGCCCCGCCATACCACAGAGTAACTGGGCTTGTTCAAACGGCAGGTAAACTAATGAACTGTCCACCCGGGCCAGGCCACTGTGCGAAACATCACTATAATAAAAAGTTTTTGTATTAACCATCCCCGTCCCGGCTTTGGCCAGGGCACCCTTTGCGGTCAGAGGGAAGCTGCTTACAGCAAGAGCCGTCTTAGCAGGGCCTGCGTAGTAAGCATATTCACCCTTAACATCACGGGCCAGCCACAGGTCAATCCCCACCACACAGCCGGCAAGATTAGGGTCATAAATCGGCTCAAATGCTTTCGATACGTCATCTCTACGATAATACAGCGTTTTGCCAAAACCGGTAACCTGACTATGCCTGACCGGGTCAACACCCATAATCTCAACACCGATGCTTCGCTCCATCCCGCTGGGACTTATCAGTGCGTAACTTTTTATCACAGCAGAAACACCTTCAATGAAATCTGCCTGCTCCAGTATCCTCATAAAATCTTCATAATACGCAAAGCCCACCAGTGATTCCGTACCGACAACACAATCACCCACAAACTCATGATTCTTCTGCTTGAAATCAGTTACCAGCCCCGTCATCACGGTCATCACCACAACAACTATAAATACGCAAAGCGCAACGGCCAAAAACGCCAGATAACTGATGCGTTTCCTGAACAAGTAACGAAATGGCAAAATGATTTTATACATTTATGAATCTATTTACTCGTATCTCAAGATATTAACGGGCTTGGTCCTCACAGCAATAATCGCAGGTATCAATGCTCCACTAATTGCGGCTATAATCGCCAGCAATACAATAGGCAAAGCCGAAGCCCAGTCAATCTGGTTGGGTATCTTACTAAACATATAGACGCTGCTTTTCCAAAGCTTCAACCCAAAAATTATCCTGACCCACTCTTCGACAGTATTTATATTCTTTGTTACAACATAGCCCAGTATTGTACCGAAGCCGGAGCCGATTATTCCAATACAAGCGCCAAAGCCGACAAAAATAGAAGCTACCGAGCTGCTTGTCCCCCCGCAGCTTTTTATTATTGCGATGTCCCTTTGCCTGGTCTCGATAATCATATAAAATATGCAGAAAACCAGCAGAACAACACTGCAGCTTATAACTCCGAATATCAACAACAGAACTCCCATTTGCTTTCTAAACTCTGCAACGTACTGGCTCTGCAACTGCTTAGCTGTGGTAATAGTGGTCTGTTTTATAAGGTACGGACTCCAACCAAGCCGCTCAGCGGCGAACCGCTGCCACACATCCTGAATCTGTACCAGGGCATTTTCAACCTGGACAGCGGGTCTAAGTTTAATTTGAATCTGACTGGCAATTAAACCATCTTCGTAGGGATACAAAACTTTTTGTAATTGTTCTATGGGAAGATAAATAAACTTTTTATCAAACTCATAAACTCCCGTAAACACGATATCCACAATTGTAAGTCCGACGGTACTTCTCTTAAGCCGTTTTCCCCCACCATCTTTTGTCTCTATCACCGTCCCCGTTGTAAGAATAACCTCTTTGCCGATAATCGTTTCTGCCGAGTCAAAATCATATTCATCAGTTTTTTCATCCGGCTTTGCCACCACCCCGATTCCAACAATCCCCCCAACCCTGTCTGGAAAGCCGGTCACTTCAAAAGACGGTTCCTGAGCCGATTTTTTCTGTTTAAGTAAAAACCGCTTAAAACCTGTCACCCTGGCCCGCCGTGCCGGCTCAATCCCCCAAACATTCACCGCACGCACATTGCCCCCGCCCAGATGTAACAGGCCCTGCCCCGACAGAGTCGCCGTTGCCGCCTCCACTGCGCCGGTTTGCTCCAGCCGTTCGATAAGCATGGGGTATTTTGCAAACCTGACCGGCGGTACAAGAACAACATCACCGACAGCTTCAACCGCACTTTGCTCGAACGCATTGATAAAACCGGTAAACAGGCTGGAAACAACTATCAGAAGTGCAGAAGAGAGAGCTACTGCAGCGATACTCAAGAATACAATTTTTTTCTTACGCAGGTATCGCAGCCATAGAAATAACTTCAGCATTTTTTGTATCTCGTGACCCTGCCCCTGAGTCCTGGTGATGGAGAACTATTCTTTACTTGTCTTATTTCTTAGAGTTGGAAAGAGTATGACTTCGCGGATACTCGCAGCACCGCTCAGAACCATAACCAATCTGTCAATACCGATACCAAGCCCCCCCGCCGGCGGCATACCGTATTTCAAAGCCGTTATAAAATCGGTATCCATCGTTGCCATTGACTCTTCCTGGCCGCGAAGCTGGGTTTTAAAGTTCTGCTCCTGAACAACCGGGTCGTTCAACTCCGTATAGGCATTAGCCAGTTCCATACCGGCTATAAATAATTCGAACCGCTCGGCGTACTTCGGTTCTTCCTTTCTGCGTTTGGTCAGCGGACACAGCGCCGCCGGATAATCAATCACGAACGTCGGGTTAATCAGGTTGTCCTCGACGGTAGCCTCGAACAACTTATTGATAACTACCACGTCGTCGGTATCCGCCTCGTCCAGGCCAAGCTCGCGGGCCTTTTCCCTGACAGCAGCAATATCATCAATATCACAGCCGCCGTACTCTTTCAGCAATTCGGCATATTTAGCCCGCCGCCATGGCCGGGTAAAATCGACTGTCAGTGCATTGAATGTAACCTGCTCGCTTTCGCAGTATTCTTTCACCAGCACAGAGATAAGTTCCTCGATCAAATCCATCATACCAAAGTAATCGGCGTAGGCCTGATATAATTCAAGCATTGTAAATTCCGGGTTGTGCCGGCTGCTCAGCCCTTCGTTACGGAAATTGCGGTTTATCTCAAACACCTTTTCCATTCCGCCAACCAGCAGTCTTTTTAAAAACAGCTCCGGCGCAATCCGCAAAAACAGGTCCATATTCAAACTGTTATGATGCGTTATGAACGGCTTTGCAGCGGCTCCGCCGGGTATTGTCTGCATCATCGGCGTCTCAACCTCCATAAAACCGCTGTCTTTGAGAACTTCACGAATTGTAGAAATAATAGCGCTTCGTTTTTTGAACAGTTCCATCACTTCAGGATTAGCCCACAAGTCCACATACCTCTGCCTGAAACGGCGGTCAATATCCGAGAGGCCGTGAAACTTCTCCGGCGGCGGTAAAAGTGATTTGCTCAACAGCGTTACATTATCAGCCCATATAGTAATCTCACCGGTTTTAGTTTTGCCCAGCTGGCCGGCGGCGCCGATTATATCGCCAAGCTCAAGCAATTTAGCAAGCTGCCACTGCTGTTCCATAAGCTTTTTGCTCAAGCCAATCTGGATAGTTCCGCTCCAATCGCGCAGGGTAATAAAAATCAATTTCCCGATGTCCCTCAGCAGGACAATCCTGCCGGCACACTTGGCCTGTTGAGTATCATCACCATCCTTAAATCTGTGCTTGATATCTTTTGCCGGCTCGACCCCGTCATATCTGCCGCCGTAAGGGTCGATACCTAATTCCTTAATACGAGAGAGCTTCTGTTGCCTCTGTCTTTCAAATTTATTTGTATCTTCTGTATTTGTCATAACAAAAATTAAATATCAAAACTTGTCCCTCGATACCCATTCTGATTTTGCACGAGTGTCGAGCATCCGGTATCACCCTTTACATCCTGGATTTTGTCTTTTCTTCTATCAGTTTGCTTTTAATAACCAAAATGCCGACCGCCAGCTGCGGGTCAGTTGCGATTGTCTCTTCGGCTGTATGCTTTTTCAGCGGCGCAGCTCCGTTGTCATGGTCAGCTCTAACCAGCACGTCATTATCTCTCTGCACATCAATCATTTTTCCAAGCTCGTCGCTTCTTAATTTGATTTCGATATTCGGCCCAACTCCCCAATCGCTCCTGCCCTGCTTTTCCATTACATCCCGGCTTTCAACCCTTTGCCCCGAAGGTAAATGGTAATACGCCATCGTATATTTCAACTGTGCACCATCACCGGGATACTGGGTTATCCCCTGCACACTGCCTTTACCGTGAGTCCTTTCACCCACTAAAATTGCCCGTTTATGCTGCGGGTCCGCCAAGGCCCCGGCCACAATCTCGGAAGCGCTGGCAGAGCCGGAATTTATCAGCACAACAATTGGATAATCAGGATGGGTTTTCTCCTTCTGTGCCGGCGCATAAGTCCATACTCCGAAGCGGGGGCGGGTGCTGACTATCAATCCTTCTTTGACGAACTTGTCAGTTACCTCTATCGCACTATTTAAGAGTCCGCCGGAATTGAATCGCAAATCCAGGATCAATCCTCCTTTTGACAACCCTTCCGCCTCAAGCCGGTTAAGAACCTTTTCTAAGTCTGAAGCAGTTCTCTCGGAAAAGCTGGTAAGGCGAACATAACCGATTTCATTTGCTTCATCGATCATATACAGCCATTTACCCGCTTCGTTTCTTGCCCAGCCGAGGATTGTCGGAACAGTTATCTTAGCTCTGGTTATGGTAATATCACGAACCAGTTCCTCGCCGGTACGCTTTACCGTCAGCGTTACCTTTGTGCCCGCTGGGCCGGTAATGCTGCGAACCGCACAGACAAGAGACATATCCTTCGTTTCAACTGCATCCACCGCTTCTATCACATCCCCCGCATCGAGGCCGGAGTTATAAGCCGGCGTATCAGGCAGCAGACTGGCCACCGTCAACATCCCTTTTTGTTTTGAAATCACTATGCCGATACCGGTAAATTCATTGGTCATTATCTTTTCAAAATCCTGCACCTGCCTTGGCCAAACCATAACCGTATAACGGTCAAGTGCAGACAACGCAGCTTCTGCAAACTGTGCAATCAGTACCGGGCCGGGTAATAGCGTCTCTCGTGACTCGTGGCTCGTGCCCCGTGACTCGAGCGACGAGCGACTAGCGACTAGCGACGAATTTAGTGCCAGTATTTTTTCAAAAACCTCAATGAACTTATCCTTACTGAATCCTGCAGCCGACTGGTTCACCTCATCAAGTATCGCTGCCAGACCCGCCGTCCAGGCCGCAAGTTCCTGACTCGTGGCCCGTCGCTCGTCGCTCAAGTCACGATTCATTACCTCTGCCAACAATTCACATCGCCTGATAGCTTTGGTTGCCATTTGGCGATAATCAATAATATTGACGTAATTAAAATTCAGAGCGCCAATCGCCCGAATAAACATCTTTTTCTTTACATTTTTAAAACGCTCCTTGCTGGTCTCACAGGGGCTGTCCTGAAAAGAAGCCACAATATTGGCTTTTTCCATAAGCTGCTCGGCATAATCGGCATACGCCTCGTTGTCCGGCTCAATCCGCTCGGCCAGCCACCAGTAGCAATTTGTATATGCATCGAGCCATTTGCCTTTTGACTCGAATTCAGCGGCTTTATCTATCGCCTTCTGAATGGTCTGCTTTACGAACTGCTCAGACAGAAGCTGACGCTTCTGTGCCTCATCAGCAAACTCGCACACCCTGGCAATAACCGCAAGCACCTTTGGAATATCATTTACATCGTTTACATCATTTACATCATTTACATCGTTGGCGTCTGCAGCGGCTCTAAACTTTTCCAGTTCAGCTAATCGTTCTTCGTAAGCGGCCTTTTTGGCTGCCTGTCGGCTTTGCTCTATTTTTTCGTACTCGGAAATTATATTTGTGAGCCGGCTGATAGCTGTACTTTCGGACTCTTTGCTTCCCCCAAGAAGCTCTCGTGCGGCGGCAAAGTCTCCCTTATATATATTCGAACAAACTTGTTCGAATAGTGAAGCAGGGTTCCCCGCAACTGACGCTGAAACCGAGTTTGGTTCCGCCGCACTTTCAGACTCTCCTGCAAAAACCCAGGCGGGCGCCGCAAGTAAACTGAACAACAGAAAGACCGCTAAAATTGCGAAACATTTTACATTTTTATATTTCATTTGGATTCTTACATTTTAATTTATGCCATAGGCGTTTTTGATTTCTTTAACTGCACTCCGCTGCCTTTCCGGCACATCCTAAAATATGCAGCTTATGTTTAACCATATCTTTAATAGCATCCCTGCCCGGGCCGAGATACTTACGCGGGTCAAACTCACTGGGCTTTTCGGCAAAAACCTGCCTGATTTTAGCCGTCAGAGCCATCCTCAAATCCGTATCGATATTGACCTTGCAGACCGCCATCTTTGCTGCCTTGCTGATGGCCTTTTCCGGCACACCCATTGCATTTGGCATATCACCGCCGTACTTGTTTATAAGGTCTTTAAACTCAGCCAGCACACTGCTCGAGCCGTGCATAACCAGCGGGAATCCTGGCAGTTTGTCTCCAATCTCCTGCAGAATATCGAAAGCCAGCTTTGGCTCTTTTTTGAACTTATAAGCGCCGTGACTGGTCCCGATAGCAACCGCCAACGAATCACAGCCGCTCTTCTGAACAAACTCCACCACCTGGTCAGGGTCGGCCAGATGCTTGGATATATCATCACTACTGACACCGACCACATCTTCTTCGATACCACCCAACTGGCCCAGCTCGGCCTCGACAACTACGCCCTTGGCATGGGCGTATTCGACCACCTTTTTGGTAATCTCAATGTTCTCTTCGAACGGTTTTGAAGAGGCATCTATCATTACCGAAGTAAAGCCGTCATCGACAAATTGCTTGCAGGTCTCGAAGTTATCACCGTGGTCCAGGTTTATCGCTATCGGAATATCCGGGTTTTCCTCAACCGCCACATTGATAATCGCCTTTAAATAGCTATTACTTGCATAAGAGCGTGCACCTCTGGATACCTGCAGGATAAGCGGGGCTTTCTCTTCGGCTACAGCGCTTATAATGCCCTGCGTGATTTCCATATTGTTCACATTGAACGCTCCGATTGCATAGCCATTTTTATAAGCCATCTCAAACATTTTTCTGGTATCAACCAACGCCATAGTAGTACTCTCCTTACTAAATTTATTATTTACTATACTATTTTTTTCTTCTCGATACTCAATATTATCAATTATAACCACCCTGCCCCATATACCTTCTCTGCCCAATCGCCATCTCCGGAACACCCTGGGGCCATATACTGAAAACAATTGCCTGCCTGTCCAGCGACCCGTCTGCACTGTACGTAAAACCATAACGCATCCTGTGATACCGCCTTATCAACGTTATATCACTTCGTATATTTGCGTTGTAATCGAAATCAAACTGCTGCGAAAAAATCAGTGTATATCGCGGGTCAAGAACATAAGTAGCTGCGAAAGTAAACGCATTCGAACCCTTCTCGTCCAAAACCTCAACACGCCTTAAATATCTACTGCCGATATAAAACGCCAGGTTAGGCCATCGCAGATGTGAAAGACCAATATTGAACTGCTGCACCACAGAACTTTGCATATCGAAATTCATATCAGAGAGTACCGCGGAGGTATCGCTCAGGCGAAAAATCACATCTGCGCTGAAGTAATTGCGTCTCGGCCCAAACATCTCAAATCGGTGAAGGCCGGTATCGCTAAGGTCGCCGTTAAAGATATCCGGCGCCGAAAGCACTCGCAGCGGCACAGCGGGGTTGTTCCAGATAAATCTGTCCGGCCCGGAAGATGCTGCATCGTGCGAGGAATTATTCACCCACGTAACGTCCATATCCAGCCGAATCCAGTCAACGCTGCGCTGTCGGCCGGCAGGGCCTCGCCTGGTTTGCAATCGCTGAGAAAGACCTATGTTCAACGTATCACGCTGTTCAACAACAGAGTCGCTTTCAGCATAAACCACAGTCGTCAATTGAGGCTCTATGATATGACGCAACTGGTTTAAATCCCAAAGTCGCGATTTGACATCAGGATAAACCTTCCAGTATTGCGAGAAAACACGAACACCCGCTTCACCAAGCCAAATCTTATCCTCACCGAAACCGCCCGTATTGCTTCCGTCCACAAGCGTTCTTGTAAAACCACTGCGATCGTCATAGCCGAAAGTCCCAGCCACAAACGGCACAATATTAAAGACCTTCGCCCGGACCGGCATATCAAGTTCGGTTCTGTGCGAGACAAACGAAAACTGCTCATCACTGATTACTGTCGAATGTTTCTCACCTATCCTCTGCCGCAACCGGCTGACCTCGGTATCGCTGTACAAAGTAAATCTGTCATCGAAAAGTGATTGGCCCGTCAGGTGAAACTCGACGCTCGGCAATTCTTCCAGTTTATCAACAAAATCGTTTATTCTCCCCTTGCCCAACAGAGACAACGCCCAGTTGTCTTCCAGGCGTTTGAGATGAATTAGTGTTTCCTGTTCCTTGCCCACGTTAAATTCGCCGCGATAATATCCTTCTATAAAATTCTCATCGGATGCGTAACTGATCTCGGTTGTAAGCTGCCAGTTGTAGGGCAGGAATTGCCTGTGCAGCCAGTGGAATCGGCCTCGAAGTTTACGGTCCGGCTCAAGGTCTTTTCGGCTCTGGTCTCTGCCAAGTCTGTCTTTACCGGTATCGTTTATTATATAACCTAAAAGTCTGCCGAAATAGTTTTCCCTTTCATAATCAATTTTTACTCCGCTGCCGAGGCCGCGCTTGCCATAATAATCCAATGCAAAAGTACTATCCGTCCCCTCCGGCTCTGCCAATCCAAGCAAACGGGACAAGTACCATCGCGTCTCAACCGACGTTCCCCATGTATTATCATTACCAATCCGTACACTTTTGATGGGGATGTCCGGCCTTTGCATATTACTCCGCATAACCGGCCAGTAAAAAATCGTTCTCTCACCCATTTTCAAACGCACATCACGCATCTGGGCGTCGAAACTGCTGTCAGAGACCTTACCGTCCTGCTGGTCAAGCGTAGTTGTATCGGTAATAAGCACAGTCGAAGCGGTAAGCGAAATCTGAGGCTGGTAAAATTCACTACTCGTCAAAGTGATATTCTCCGCTGCAAATTTATTTTCTGCCAACTGCCGCAGCTTCGCCGCTCTAACATAAATCGGAATACCTCGTTTCACATCGAAATTACTCATCACAGCGTTTATCCCAAGTGCTTTTTTCTCCTGGAAATCGTAGTACAACTCATCGGCCCGAATCGTCCGCTGTCCCTCTGTCATTACAACATCGCCGGACACATAGATAGCGTTAATATCATCCTGCATATCGAGTGTTGCGCTTCGCATCTTTTCCTTTTCGAGCGACGGGGCACCGCCGTCAGGCGTACTGCGCATCGCGACTGGCGACAAAAATATAACTGCGTTATCCGCCTGTAACTCCAGCACCCCCCCTTTCTCATCCTGCTTTTGCCACAGATAGAATCTGCCAATCACCGTTGCAATATCTGTACCATCCGCTGCCGTACTTTTTTCCACCTTTGGTTTGACTTCACCAGTGGGCGCTATATTAACCGGATACGCAAGGCCGGGCTTTTTCACTCTCGGCTTAGCAATTATTTCCGTCTTTTCACTTTTTACTTTCTTACTGTCCGCCAACTCTACCACAGGCTTCCGCTCCACGCTATCCGCTGTTTCAGACACCAGCGTCTCGGCTTCAACAGCAAACTTTAGCCCCAGCGATGTAACATCAGCAATCGCCTTTTTATAAAGCTCTAATCCACGAGGGTCACCCAATTCTCTTATGTCCGCTGTCACAAAAACCTCACCGCTGACGCTGAACCGCACAACCATACTTTCGTATCTTGTTGCTTCTTGTTCGTCTCTCGTCTTTCGGGGCACGAGAAACGTTTCTAAATCGGTGGTCCTGGCGCCTTTGCCTTTTTTAACCGTTATATTGCCCGTCAGATAAACCTTTGCGTTGTAATCGATGCGAGTTCTGCCGCGAAATTCGGTTGTCTTGCTTTTCAGCCATACCACAGCGCTATCACTGGAAAATTGATTAGCTCCTATTGACATCGAAAATCCGTTCCGGAAAAGTAACGTATGCTCGCCGGTGCTTAGCTGATAGCTAACAACTTCAGTCCCTTCCAGGTGCAAATCCTGACCGTCAAAGAGACGAGCTTTTTGACTCTCAATAGCCGATGAAGCCACTGTCGGCGGCAAAATCAACATAATTAAAAATAGTATTCTACTTGGCATACTCAAATTATTGTATTGATTATTGATAAGTGGTGAATGATAATTGATATATTAAGAATAATC
>CAJVYN010000022.1 GCA_913009355.1 uncultured bacterium
GTGGTAGACATAGTGAGTGAGAGGGGTGGAGGATGTAGACAGGCGATGATGCGTGTGAACTAATTTATTTTTTTTTTTTTTTGTTTTTTCTGTTTTGTTGTTTTTTTTTTTTAATGATACGGCGACCACCGAGATCTACACTCTTTCCCTACACGACGCTCTTCCGATCTATTTTCCGGTTGCTGCTCATAATCACCTTTGTAACTCTACGTATAATAAGCATTATAGTTCAAATTTCTTCATCGGTAAATAGATTAAAGAGGATGTTAGCTGAAATCGTCGAAGCAGGCCCGGCTATGTTTTGCAAAACGCTCCAGGTCCTTTGCCCGCCTGAGTTTGTACAGCCGGCCCCATTTATGTGCCGTCATTGCATCAAGGTCTATTATAGTTGGGCCGTTTGCTGTAATTAAAATATTCGAATGCTTCAAATCACCGTGACTGATGCGGTATTTCCCCAGCTTCTCAAGCAGTTCTGCGACCTGCCGAGTTGCCTTTGACCGTTGTTGCTTGGTAACACTATCGTCCCGTAGAAAGTCATAAAGCTTCTGGCCCCGGGCATATTCGGTTACCAGATAACAGTTCCATAGAAGTAACCTTTTGTGCTTCTCAATATAAGCTAAGGGTTTTGGCGTAGTTATGTTCAGCATACAGAGCCGATGTCCGTGCAGCCAGCAGCGACGGGCACGGGACCTCTTAATAGTATGACGCAGCGAATGAATAAAACCCTTATGATTATATCGTTTGACCACTATATCTTTGCTGTTCCACGTCAGGCGGGACACATAGCAGGTATTGCCGTTTTTAAGAACCTCTCCTGCATCCATCAGCGCATCTATTTGTTCTATAAAATCAAGTGGCTCAGCCCCCTGACAGAAGCTCTTATCGAACATAGCAACATACCTGTCGGCCTTAACTTTCAAACATCTCTTACTCGTTCGCAAAGACTTCTTCAAACCTCTCCTGACCGCTCTTTTTTTATGCGCAGTCAACTGTTTTTGGAGTAATGCCATATCTGATTTCTCAAAACGCCAGCTGCGGGCTTTAAGATACTGCTCACAAAGCATGGCAATATATTTTGTCTTCTGCTCCGGTAAACTGTGAGCCAATAAAGCTATCTGAGAAAGCGATTTCTTTTTTCCAACTTCGCCGGAAGAAAAATACATCTGTCCCGGGTCAATCGCAAAAACTTTATCGTCTCTGAGCAGGAAATTCCCCAGGTGCAAATCCTTTTGCAAAACCCCTTTACTGTGTTGTTTCGCTAATTCCTTACAAACCAGAATCAGCAAGTCAAGCTTTTCTGTTATGTCTTTCGTCTTGTTAAAAACATCCAGAACCGTTGGCGAATCAGCTATTCTTTCCATTACCACCGCCCCTTGACCGTCTTCTGTTTTTCCGAAAAACAAAGGGGCCGGCGAATTCAGTCCCCGCCTCTGCAGCAGGTTTAATCCCCGCCATTCTCTTTTAAGATGACGCCTGGCGTTAATTTTATGACCGAACAGCTTTACAATAACATCCCCCCCGTTCCACAGAGCGTCATATACCCAGCGTCTGCCGGGTATAGCTCGCAAAAGACTCCTGCACGTTAGAGATTCAGTTTTGTTCTTTGGAAAGCTGCGTTTAATTAAAAGTTGAAATGGCAGTTCGGTCATACAGCGTTACTTTAGTATAAGCATTTGAAGCCGGATTGTGATAATTCGATGCCACGAAATAGCGATGCTGGCTTCATCAGCCGATTTTTAGTCTCTGGCCTCATTTGGAGGTTATCAACTGTGTTTCGTATAAACTTTGATATAAAGTGCACCGTTTTATCAGCTCATCGTGCTGACCGGAAGCGATAATTCGGCCATTGTCCATTACCACTATCACATCTGCGGTAATAACGGTACTGAATCTGTGTGCGATTAAAAAAGTGGTTCTGTCATGCATGATTTCCTCGATGGCCTTGTGGATTTTGGCCTCGCTGTTTGCATCAACCTGGCTGGTAGCTTCATCGAAGATTAGTATCGCAGGGTCCTTCAGAATCGCTCTGGCTATGATAATTCTCTGCAGCTGACCGCCGCTGAGGCCGGCGCCCTGCTCGCCGATTATTGTGTCATAGCCCTTGGGTAGAGGTTCTATGAATTCGTGGGCGAACGAGCGCTTGGCTGCGGCGATTATTTCTTCTCTGGCAGCGTCGGGTTTGCCATATCCGATATTTGCCGCTATAGTATCATTGAATGTTACCATATTTTGCGTAACCATTCCAATCTGGTCCCTAAGACTCTTTAAGGTAACCTGGTAAATATCCTGGCCGTCAATTAGAATCGAGCCGCTGTCAACATTGTAAAATCTTGGCAAAAGATTGATGAGAGTAGTTTTGCCTGAGCCGTTTGGTCCGACAATGGCAACATTATGGCCGGCCTGAACTCTCAGATTAACGCCGTTTAATACGGGCTTGTCACTGCCCGGATATGTAAAAACAATATCCCGAAATTCGATTTTATTTTTCAATACTGACATTTCAGCCGCGCCGGACCTTTCCAGCTCAACCGGCTCATCTATAACAGCAAACACTCTTTCTGAAGCGGCTTTTGCCTGCTGGACTTTATTCCATACATCGCTGCTCTTACGTACCGATTCAGCGGTTACGCCCAGCAATATCAAGAGACCAAAAAACGAACTGGACTGCATATTGGCATTGACAACCCAATAGACTCCGACCAGCAGCGCCGCTGAGCCGGCCAACATACCGAGCACCTCCATAATAGGCCCGGTGGCTGCATCAACTTTGGCAATGCGAAGGGTTCGTTTCAATAATTTTGCGTTAACTTGTCCATAGGCTGAGCATTCGTGTCTCTGGCGGTTGTAAACCTTCACCACGCGGAGTGCTCCGATAACGTCTTCAAGCTTTCCGAGCATAGTCGCCCAGCTTATAAGTGATTGCCTCGTAGCCTTTTTGATCTTTCTGCCCAGCACCACCCCCAGGCCAATAACTGCCGGGGCAGATGCCAGAAATATAAGCGTCAACTTCCAGCTTATCAGCAAGGCGATTGACAATGTGCCAATAGCCTTCATTGGCTCTCGAAGTGCTTTACCAAGCAATATCTTTACCGCCCTGCCCGTTTGGCCCATATCGTTTACAATTCTGCTGACGGTATCGCTGGTACCGGCGAGCATGAAATACCCTACCGGCATTTGCATAATATGAGCAAAAGCATCCTGACGCAGTTGGGTAACTGCCACCTGGACGATCTTTTCCGCCAGGTACTTTTGGTAGAATGTCGCTATGCACCGAAGTGTTGTAACAACCGCCATCGCAAGAATTATAAAAACAACTGTCTGCAGTTTGTTGCTGCGTCCGTAGTCCTGCTTAACAAAGCCCGCCAACGATTGGACATATTCAACATAAAATGGTTTTTGCGGCGTGACCAGTTCAATGTCTCGGTATTCTGATTTATTAATCCGTTTAACCTGCAGCTTTATGCTATTGGCGTCAGCCGCAGCCAGTTCTTTAAGTATCCTGGCTGAACGGATTTTGTCCACCCCTGCACCGATGCGGGCATCGCCGGCACCGATAATCCTGTCGGTCTGTTTCAGGCCCGCTTTCTGCGCCCAGCTTTTCTTTTTGACATTGGTAACAAGCAAATAATATGCAATATCACTATCATCGTTCTTGGTAAAATCAGCGGTTTCAGGCACATAGAAATCTATTCCGTACCGCCACCCGCAAACTTTTCTATCGACCCAGCCATGCAGCCCCTCTTCGCCCATCATCACCTTCAGCAACGGAACAACCGTCGCAAAGCTCAGCGAAAAAAGTATGCCTATCAACATCGCACTTAGAACGACGGTTATCAGCCGGGGCCATTGCGGCCAGACGTATTTGAATATCCGCCAAAATGATTTCATGCAGTTATCTCCGGTTTTCCTCAAGGATAACCAAGGACGGTAGCACACTGTTCCGCCCCGGTCAAGTCCAAACAGTCTTCGAGTAGCTCAGAGGCACAAATGCTCCGTTGAAAACTTGTCATTTCGACCGTAGTGAGCGAAGCGAACAAAGTGGAGAAATCTGTTTTTTAATAGATTTCTCCACTTCGGCCTCTGCGAGGCCTTCGCTCGAAATGACTTTGGCGCCTGTTTTCAACAGAGCAAGACGCAAACAGATTGAATGGTCATAGATTGTTTGCAGTTTCGGAAACTATCTTTTCGGCGGCAACGAGTTTATCGCCGCTCTTGAGTTTGATTAAGCGAACACCCTGCGTGTTTCTGCCGATTGAGCGGATTTGGTCCAGGCCGGTGCGAATAATTATTCCATTGGCGGTTATCATCATCAACTCGTCAACGTACTGGATAGCTTTGAGGGCGACTACTTTGCCGTTTCGGGTGGTTGTTTTTATATTTATCAGGCCTATTCCGCCCCGGCTTTGCGTCCGGTAATTATCAAGGCCGGTTCGCTTGCCGTAACCGTTTTCGCAGACCGTAAGCAGGGATGCTTTTTCCTCTGTGATTACCATATCAACCACAGAATCTTTGGCGCGCAGCTTTATGCCTATAACCCCTCGCGAGACCCTGCCCATCGAACGAACCTGCTTTTCATCGAAACGTATCGTCATACCGTCCCGCGTGCCGAGTACGATATGGTCTCTGCCGGTTGTTAGTGCAACGCCGATGAGGTCGTCGTCAGGGTCGAGCTTGATTGCGATGACACCTGTCGCTCTCGGGTTGCCGTAGGCGCTTAGTCTGGTTTTTTTAACAAGGCCCTTTTTAGTAGCCATAACAAGCTGACGTTGTTCTGCTTCCGTGGTGGTTTCGTCGTCGAACTTGCGCACGTTGATTATGGATGCTATTTTTTGGTCGCCCAGCTTCAGCAGGTTCGCAATATTTCTACCTTTGCTCTGTCTTGACATACTCGGTACATCATAGACCTTCAGCCAGTAGCATTTACCGCGATTGGTAAAGATAAGCAGATAATCATGCGTGGAGGCGGTGAAGAGATGTTCAAGAAAATCGCCTTCTTTGGTATCTGAGCCGATAATGCCTTTGCCCCCTCTGGCCTGTTTACGGTACGTATCCAGCGGCATTCGCTTAACGTATCCGCTATGGCTTACCGTAACGATAACTTCCTCTTCAGCTATCAGGTCTTCGATATTGAACTGTTCGATCTGGGCGGCAATTTTCGTTCGTCTTTTGTCGCCGTATTTTTCCTTTATTTCGTAAATATCTTCACGAATAATATCCATCAGAACCTGCTCATTGGCCAATATTGCTTCGTATCCGGCTATCTGCTCGACAAGGCCTGCGTATTCTTTGGCGAGCTTTTCTATCTCCAGGCCCGTCAATCTTTGCAATTGCATTGTTAAGATAGCGTCGGCTTGTGGACCTGTGAGAAATTGGTCGGTTTTACTTCTTTCTTTAATAAAGGCTTCAGGCAGGATTTTTCGCAGTGTAGCCGAGGTGGTCAATCGCAGCGGCTTTTTCATCAAGTTTAATTTTGCTGTTGGTGCATCTTCGCTCTTTTTTATCAGCTCGATGATTTCATCGATATCACTGACCGCCAGTATAAGGCCCTCGAGAATATGTGCTCTGTTTCTGCATTTTTTCAGCAGGTATTTGCTTCTCCTGCGAATGACTATCTTGCGGTGTTCGATGAAGTAGTCAAGCATCTGCTTAATATTCAGGATTTGGGGTCTGTTATTAACCAGGGCGACGTTGGAAATAGCGAATGTAGTTTGCAGGGAAGTGTAACGGTACAGCTTATTCAGTACGATTTCGTCGTCCACATCTCTTTTTAAGTCCACGACAATTCGCAAACCGTGCCGGTCCGATTCGTCCCGAACATCGGCAATTTCCGGAATCAGCCCCTTATGAACGCAATCTGCGATTTTGGAGACAATCGTGGTCTTGACGACCATATAGGGTATTTCGGTTATTACGATTTTTGCCTTACCCTTTTTGGTTGTTTCGATTTTTGTTTTGCCCCGGACTTTCAAATGGCCCTTACCGGTGGTGTAAGCGTCCAGAATTCCCTTTCTGCCGCAAATAATTCCGCCTGTTGGGAAGTCCGGGCCGGGCAGGCGTTTGATAATATCCTTGAATCCGCAGTCTGGGTCTTCAATTACCAGCAGCAGAGCATCACATATCTCGGTGATATTGTGCGGCGGAATATTGGTAGCCATTCCGACGGCAATTCCGGTAGAGCCATTGACCAGCAGACTTGGAAACTTCGAGGGCAGTACCGTCGGCTCGGTGCGGGTTTCGTCGTAGTTCGGTATGAAATCGACACTGTCTAACTTGAGGTCTTCGAGCATTTCCATAGCCGGTGCTGCGAGCCTGGCTTCAGTGTATCTCATAGCAGCGGGCGGGTCGGAATCAATACTGCCGAAGTTACCCTGCGGGTCAATCAGCAGATATCGCATATTCCATTCCTGACCCAGGCGTACCAGCGTCCCGTAAGTTGCCTGGTCGCCGTGTGGATGGTAGTTGCCGCCGGTATCGCCGACAATTTTAGCGCATTTGCGGTGCCTGCTTCGGGGTCCGAGATTCAAATCGTTCATCGCAACCAGTATCCGTCTTTGCGAAGGTTTCAGCCCGTCGCGAACGTCCGGCAGGGCACGGGAAACAATGACACTCATTGCATAGTTAAGGTATGAATTTTTGAGTTCGTCAAGAATGCGCATATCCTCGACAACTCCGATGTTTTGACTGGACCTCTGCTGCTCCGTCTCTTTCGGGGGATCTTCCTGTGGCTTATTAATTTCTTTCATATTTCGGGTTCTCGTTGTTCGTATCTCGTTTAGTGTATATGCTGCTTTCCGTACGCTGTTTTTAATTTACCTGCAGCCGGGCAAAAAGTCAAGAACAGGATTGAAAAGCAAAAGCAAAAAAGGCCGTAAGTTCCGGCCACAATCGGAACTCACAGCCCTTTGGTTTGCCAAAAGATGTATTTGTTTATGCCCTGCGTTTTCTCAATAATGCCAGGCTGCCAAGGCCAAGCATCGCGATCGTCGCCGGCTCTGGAACCATATAAGCATACTCCAAAGCGGCTGCATCAGCCGTCTGCAAGGCAACATCCTCATCGCGATATCCGCTGTAGCCATACATAGTACGGTCCATATCTGCTGGATCGTAAAGGTCGTCTAATGAGAAAGCGTGCCCCAACTCGTGCAGGGCGATATGCTCAATATATTCTTCTTCCCCGCCGGAGTCATCCGTATCTGTGTACCACGTAAAGTTTTCCCCGTTGAAAAAGATGTCGCTTTCTGCCTGCACGAAGGTATCTTCGTAATACCACGTTACCGTAGCCGCGATTGTATTTGGGCCAAAGCCGAAACCTCCAATTGAATCCCAGCCGCTCTCGACCCAGGCAAGTTCATTATCACCGTTACGGGCCCCCCAGTCGCCGTCAAAACTACTCAGTGAAGAGGTGATTGAAGCGTTCGGCACAGCTTCCCAAGTGTCCAAAACGCTCGAAACGGCCTCCCACTCACTACCGTCGGCGATGTCAGCAGAACCGTAAACTGCCTCGAATTCAATTGGAAAACGGTTGTCGTAGGACCAGTACCAACGATAGTCGGCAGCAGAATCTTCCGGGGCCGCTCCTATAGCCGTGATATTTATTACTATCTGCTCATCTGTTATCTGCCCGGGTGAATATACAGGCACCGCTAAAGTTGAGCCGGCAATCAGAGACATCATTAGAACAAACGAAACAAATATTAATTTTGTCATACTCGTTTTCTCTCTTTCCCAAGTATTTGTAAAAGTACTCTAAACAATGGATACCTTTAGTTAATTTTGTACTCTATTATTTTCCACTTCACTTCCAAACTCGGCTTTAAACTCAACATACTAAAAAAAAACAGTGAAAGGGACTTTCTCTATCGCCGTCTCTAATCTTAACAAAGGAATAATTTCGCAGGTATGCGGGCAGTATAACAAACGTCAGGAACAACACTTACGCAAAGCCCCAACCTCACTTTTTCTCCTCCTATTTAATCATTCTTTCTTTCGCAAAAAATTACGGTTGTTTGGCCAACCCCTTTTCAACTCATGGACACAGACTCACCACGCTTTTGGATTACAAACCAACCGCTTTTTTTGCAGGAGAAAACCTGGCAGGAAAAAATAAGCTCTCTCACTCTTCTTCTTCTCTCGCGGCAATACTTCCTTAAGAGTCCCATGATGCTACATACTACCACGGATATTCATCGTAATAAGTTTGTATCTATTTGTCAAGGAGATTATCGGACTTTTTTGCCTTTTTCACAATTCGGGAGGGGGGGGGAAAGATAAAAACTCGGAGCTTTTGGCTTGGAAAAGCGGTTTTTGTGGAGTATTCGGGTTCGGTAAAGTGTGAAATGCTTACTGGTTTTTACTTGAGCCGCCGTAGATAAGTCGCATCTGACCGACATTGGGGATAACGGCAAATCTGGATTTGGCAAACGGCTTGAAACCACTGGGCCAATAAACGAACAAAGCCTTGCCTACAAGGTATTCACGCGGGACAATACCCTGACGGTAGGACAGACCGTTATTTCCCTTACCCGGCCTGCTCCACCACCTGCCGTCCTCACTATTGGGACTATTGTCACCCAGTACGAAAAACTCGTCTTCTCCGAGGGCAAAAGGGTTGCCTTCTATTGCTCTGCCGGTTTTGGCGCCGTTGGCAAATTTAGCTGCGGTATAGTGAATGTCCCTGAAAATCGCTATGTGTGAAAGTGTTAGTTTGCCGGAGCCGAAAATTTTAACTTGCGGCTCGATATTTGTTTTTCTTGGGCCGGCATCTTCGGGAGAGCGCCCTAAATCGTAGATTAGTTTTTCACTGCCGAATTGAAAAATCAATTGATGATCAACATTGGCAAATTCAACCATGGTGGGTTTGTTTACAGCGAACGGTTCAATTGACTTGCGAGCCAATTCGATGGTTTCTTTGTCTTTCACAGCTTCGATGACCATATCGCCTGCCGAATCGACCCATGCATTATATTCGGTTTGATATTTGCTTAAGCTGGCACCGATACTGCCCTGCAGCTCAGTCGGGTGAGCGTAGAAACGCACCTTCAGGTCGCTGCAATACGGCATATAACTATACCCTCCGACATTGTCATAAGCGTAGGTGGCTCTGAGTTCGTTGCCGATTGTGGTATCATAAAACAGCGTGCTTATCTGGTCAGCGGGACTGTCCAGGCCGAATTTGGTGGGATTAGTTTCCTCAACTTTCCATTTTGAATCTGCGATGTTTTTGAATGGCTGCTGCCAGAGGTGTCCGTTAAACGAGCCTTCTCGTGATCCTTCTTGTGGTCGAACGGGCTGGTAGTCGTTATCATATACGGGCATCCACATCTCATTTTGGACTTTAGCCGGTTTTCTGCTGATTTGCCCGTTAATATAGACATCGCCATCGATTATTTCGACAGTTTCTCCAGGCCGTCCTATCAACCGTTTGATGTAGTTTTCCGAAGGGTCGAGAGGATTTTTGAATACTATTACATCCCATTGTTTTGGTTCGAAGAACTGGTAGATGCACTTTAGGACGAGTATCCTGTCGCCGTTTGCTATCGGCATTGTTCCGCCGGTCGATTGGAAAAAGCCGCAACTTGGGCACCGTGAGGCGTTTGGTTTCAGGTAGCCCCGCGGGATGGTGTCCCGTGGCAGTCTGTAATTTCCCAGGCCGTAATCGTATCTATATCCACACTGAATGCATCGCAGGCGAAAATGGGCGCCCATAAGAGTATCTGCCATACTGCCGGTAGGGATGCGGTATGCCTCCATTACAAATGCCCGGAAGACGAAGGCTAATATAAAAGCGGTTATCAGCCATTCGAAGGTGTTTGCAATTTCAGCCGCCCTGTTTTTTCGATGGGCTTTTGGGGTTCTGGTTTTTTTGGTTTTAACTTTAGGCATCATAAAGAGCTCAAACTGACCGATTTAATATATCGAACTTGCTTAATTGCTTATCGAACAAGAAGTTAAACTAATTGCCGACGCAGTCGGCTTCAATTAACGAGATACGAAATACGAGCGACGAACGACGCTCAAACTGATCCGTTTCGAAGAAACGGTCAGTTTGAGTAAATAAGCACTTGGCGGCACAACAAATCAAGAACATAAAGAACAGGACAGACTCTTAATGCGACTTTCCGCACGGATGCAAAAAAAACGATGGGTAATCCAACCTGTGGATGACCGTTCTAAACAGCTTGCTAAAGCGCTGAAAGTCTCACCTTTTTTAGCACAGGTTTTAATCAATCGTGGAGTAACTGACGCCCGGGCCGGCGCCGTTTTCCTCAGGCCGAAACTGACCGAGCTTATCAGCCCTGAGCAGATGCCTGGAGTTGAAACAGCCGTTGCCCGAATAAAGCAGGCCGTTAAAAGCAAACGAAAAATCGCCATTTATGGCGACTATGATGTGGACGGCATTACAGGCGTTTCAATCCTTTGGCAGATTCTAACACTGCTTGGAGCTGATGTTGATTACTATATCCCGCACCGCATTGACGAGGGTTACGGCTTAAACCCCGAAGCTGTCCGGGCTTTGGCTAAATCCGGCAGCGAACTCTTAATTACCGTTGACTGCGGTATTACCGCAACAGATTCAGCCGAGCTTGCTTGCCAGTTGGCTCTTGAGCTGATAATAACCGACCATCATCAGCCCGGCCCCGATTTGCCTGAAGCCGTTGCTATTGTTCATCCGGCGATGGACAAATCCTACGCCAACCAGGATTCATCCGGTTCGATGGTTGCCTTTAAGTTGGCCTGGGCGATAGCTAACCAATTCAATGCGGGGCGAAAACTTGAGCCGAGACTGCGCGAATTTATGATAAATGCAACAAGCCTGGCAGCTATGGGAACCGTCGCCGATATTATGGACCTGCGGGGTGAAAACAGGGTTCTGACAAGCTACGGACTCAAATCATTAACTGAGTGTAACCTTTGTGGCGTTCAGGCCTTGATTGAATCGGCCGGTCTGACAGGGCAGGGTCTTGATAGCTTTCACATTGGCTTTCGGCTTGCACCAATGCTCAACGCCGCAGGCAGGATGGGGCACGCACGATTAGCGGTGGAGCTTTTAACAAGCAGCAGCCGGATGCGTTCGATGCAGATAGCCGAGTATCTCAAAGAGCAGAACGGTCAGCGTCAGCAGTGTGAACGCAAGATACTCAGACAGGCCTGCGAAATGATAGTTCAGCGTGGCCTGAGCCATCCCGACCGCAGCAGTATCGTCCTTGCCGGCGAAAACTGGCACACCGGCGTCGTAGGAATTGTCGCTTCGAGAATAGTGGACAAGTACCATCGTCCGGCAATTATAATTAACACCGGCGAGCCTGCAGGCGGCATTGCTAAAGGTTCCGCCCGTTCGATAGCCGGCTTTGATATCCTTGGCGCCATCAGTGCCTGCTCGCAGCATTTAATCAATTTTGGCGGCCACAAAATGGCAGCCGGCATAACTATTGAAACCGAAAAAATAGACATGTTTGAGGCTGGCTTCGAGGCATATACGAGAGAGAACTTAGGTGAAAATGATTGTGTAGCCAAACTTCACATCGACGCAATAGCTCCGCTGGCTGCGTTCCGGAAAGAGACTGTTACTGAGCTGGGGATGCTTGGTCCTTTTGGGCAGGGTAATCCCGAGCCTGTTTTTGCAACAAAGGCTGTCCGCCTGATCTCCCCGCCGAGAAGGGTTGGTGCGGGAGCGGACCACTTGCAGCTTGCGATAACCGACAATACAGCTTCGCTCCGCTGCATTGGCTTTCGGTTCGGGAAATTAGAGAAGAAACTGCTTGAGCATGAGTTCTTTAATGTTGCCTATCAGCCGCAGATCAATACCTATAACGGCAGCAGCAGTGTCCAGTTGGTCCTGACTGATATCCAGTTCGAATAAAGGAAAGTGAAAAACTTAAAGCTAAAAACCATAATTTAAAACTAAAAAATTAGCCACAGAGTTCACAGACGCCGTCCTGAGCATAGCCGAAGGAGAACTCGGAGAATACGATGGTACGCCATAACGTTTGATTTTGAACGTTGTCATTCCAGCGAAAGCGGGAATCCATTTCTTTATCTCTGTGCATCTCTGTGTTCTCTGTGGCTTTCTTTCTTTTTTACTTTTTGCATTTTTATATGTCATTTTGATTTTTGTATTTTGATTTTTGATTTCTTTTCGTGTTCCTGTTCTGATTTTGTGATTTTCGTTTTTTCGCTTATTTGGTATGATTTTTGATGAGCTTTTAACGCTGGTTTCTTCAGGCAATGCGCCGCATCTTTGCGTTGATTCCCGTCTTGTCAAAGCCGGTGATATATTCGTAGCTATCGAAGGTACTGTTTATGACGGCCACGATTTTATTGACAAAGCCGTCGCAAATGGCGCCGAATATATTCTCTGCCAACATCCGTGTAATTGCAAAGATGCAGAAGTAATAATCGTTCCGGATTCGAGCCGGTCTCTCGGCCTGTTAGCACAGGCAGGCAGGGGTAATCCGGCTTCGCAATTAACCAACTTAGCTGTTACCGGAACGAACGGCAAGACCACCGTTGCGTATCTGGTTCGCTCCTGCATCCGAAAAGCCGGTGAGAAGTGCGGCCTTATCAGCACAATTATTTACGATACCGGCTCGGATAGTTTTGAAGCGGACCTGACAACACCCGATTGTTTGACTATCGCCCGGAAACAATCGCAAATGCTGAAAGCCGGCTCGAAATATATGGTTATCGAGGCCAGCAGCCACGCTCTTTCTCAGAACCGTCTGGCAGGTATTAACTTCAAAGCCGCCGCCTTTACGAACCTTGCCGGCGACCACCTCGACTACCACAAAACCAAAGCAAATTACCTGTCAGCCAAAACCAAACTATTCGAGGCCTTATCGCCGGATGCTACTGCAGTGTTGAATAAACAATCTCCGGATGCGAAACAAATTGCCAGTAAAACCGTCGCCCAAATTTTATGGTATGCCGTCGATGCACCAGCCGACATTGAAGCTCACATCGAATCGATGGATATCAACGGAACTGTTTTTACCCTGGAATACCACGAGTCACGAGCCACGAGTTACGAGTCACGGGTAAAGACCTCTTTGCTTGGCCGGTATAATGTCAGCAATCATTTGGCGGCAGCGGGATTGTGCCTTGCAGCCGGTTGCGATTTGGAAACGATAGCAGCGGGTCTTTCAGCTTTTAAAACGATACCCGGCCGACTGGAAAAAATCAACTGCCCGAGCCACGAGCGACGAGCCACGGGCCACGTCTTCATCGATTACGCTCATACCGATGACGCTTTGAAAAATGTTTTAGCCACACTAAAGCCCTTATGTAAGGGCAGGTTGATAGTCGTTTTCGGCTGTGGCGGCGACAGAGACCGCACTAAACGGCCGCGTATGGCCAGAGTAGCCGAGCAATTGGCCGATTTTGTAATAGTTACCAGCGACAATCCACGAACCGAACAGCCCGAGTGTATAATAGGAGAAATAATCACCGGTTTTGAAGACCCTGTTTCCGAAACAATCACAGTTGAATTGGATAGAAAAAAGGCAATTGAATTGGCTGTAAAAACTGCCGGCAAAAATGATATTGTCCTCATCGCAGGCAAAGGCCACGAAACGTACCAGATAATCGGAACAAAAAAATTCGATTTCAGCGACAAAAAAGTCGCCCAACAGTATCTTAAGGGATGATTAAACCCATCTGTTCGCCTATGTATAGACCAGCTTTTTCACTTCTTTTTCTATACGATGCGAAAGTCTGTCGGTATCCACGTCCAAATCATAATCCATTTGAAGGCCCAGCCAAAACTGTGGTGAATTGTCAAAATATCGAGCTAAACGAAGTGCCGTATCTGCTGTTATGCTCCTTTTGCCGTGAATGATTTCATTTATTCTTCGAGCAGACACTCCCAAATCTCGGCCAAGCTGATTTTGGCTTATGTTCATTGGCTTTAAGAATTCCTCGAAAAGCACCTCGCCGGGATGTAAAGGGGGGATTTTGTTCTTTCCCATTTTTTCACCTCAATGATAATCTATAATTTCTACCGCTAAAGCATTATTATCTATCCATTTAAAACAAATTCGCCATTGGTCATTAACACGAATGCTGTATTGCCCTTTCCTTTTACCGGATAACCTTTCTAACCTGTTGGCTGGTGGGACTTTCAAATCATTTAACGTAATACTGCGGTCAATCATACGCAGTTTTCTAAAAGCGACCCTCTGAATATCGCGAGGCAGCTTCCTGGAATATTCCCGGTGAAAGATTTTTTCTGTCTCTTTACATTTGAAGGTTTCAATCATAGACCAATTAAATTCTATAACGAATAACGTTATAAGTCAAGATATATTTTTCAAAAATTTAATATTTCGTATGCTCTGTTGAAAACTTGTCATTTCGACCGTAGTGAGCGAAGCGAACAAAGTGGAGAAATCTGTTTTTTTAATAGATTTCTCGGCTTTGGCCTCTGCGAGGCCTTCGCTCGAAATGACTTTGGCGGGTGTTTTCAACAGAGCATATTTCGTACAGAAACCAGGAATTTCTCGAAATCACGTAATCCTGTATATTCCCGTATACTCCTGCGAACTTGATTTTTAACACCTGTATATATATACTGCACTTCCTGAAAGTAGTTTTGGCCTGCTTATTTTTGCAGTTATTCAAATACGAATATGAAAAAATTCTCAATCAAAACACTGGCCGAAATAGTGAAAGCGAGTCACGAGTCACGAGTCACGAGTCACTCTTTTTATTTCGCCGGTGTAAGTACCGACTCGCGAACTACTAAAACAGGCGACTGCTTCTTTGCTATTGCCGGCGAGAATTTCGACGGTCACGATTATGTCTCTGATGCTTTTGCCAAAGGTGCCGCCTGCGCAGTGGTAAATACGCGATACGCAACACGCGATACGCAATACGAGATACTCAGGGTTGACGATACCGTAAAAGCCCTCGGACGTTTTGCCGCAGAGTACCGTCGGAGAATGAACTTCAAGGTGGTCGCAATAACCGGCTCGGTAGGCAAAACAATGACACGGCAAATCATTTATCATACCTTAAGTCGTCATTATCGTTGCTATCAGTCGCCGAGAAATTTTAATAATAATATCGGCCTGCCTCTGGCACTGCTCGGCGCAGGCCCCGAAGATAAAGTCATTATAGTTGAGCTTGGCAGTAATTGCCCCGGCGAGATTGCTTACCTGACCCGAATCGCCCAGCCCGACATAGCGGTTGTAACCAACGTTTATCCCGCCCATTTGTCCGGGTTCGGCAATCTGCAAACGATTATACAGGAAAAGTTATCCATATCAGAGGGCTTACAACCCGATGGGACTTTTATAGTCAACGCTGATTTTGAACAATTGCTTGACACCTGCTGCGCCAAAGGCATCAGGTTCACAACTTTCGGCAAATCCGACGGTTGCGATATACAGGCTCGTAACATTACTTGTAGTGGCCTTGGCAGTAGTTTCACTATCGACGGCACTGAGGTTCTCTTACCGTTACCCGGCCGTGGCAATGTTGAAAATGCACTTGCCGCCTTTTCTGTTTGCAGCCGACTTGGAGTAACTATCGATGATTTTGCACAGGCGGTAAAGACCCTGCCCGCCGTTCCTATGCGTGCTGAACCGCTGCAGACAGGGACGTTGACAATATTAAATGATTGTTATAATGCAAACCCGGCTTCAATGAAAAATGCACTGGACATACTGGCTGATATTGGCTCAGCTAAAAATGGTCGGCTGGTTTTTATCTGCGGCGATATGGCTGAACTTGGACAGCACGCCGAGCGCTTACACGCCGAGCTTGGCGCTTATGTCGCACATGCTAAGGTACAACTTTTACTGGCCATTGGCAAATTTGCAAAAGTTACTACCAAAGCTGCAAAGGGAAATGCTGACTGCGATTTACAGACAAAATGTTTCGAAGATACCCTTTCAGTCTGTAATAATTTGCAAGATTTCATAAAAGATTACGATATAGTATTGGTCAAAGGTTCGCGGGCGGCTAAACTGGAGACGGCTGTCGAGAAACTAAAAACCCTTTTCCCGTGAAGCGTATTTTGAGCCACTGTGCAGCACGCCTCACGGCGGAGCAACGAGCAACGAAATGATATACCACTTGTTATGGTATTTGCGTGACGTTTTTACCCACAGGGTTGGCTTTTATGCCTATCAGGATGTGATGTTTCGTTCCGTGGCAGCTGTTTTGACCAGTTTCCTGATAGCTCTTTTGCTCGGCCCTGCGATTATTCGTTTTCTTGTGCGTAAAAAGATTGGCGATAGGCCGATGTTCCACCACGCTGCTCTGGACGAATTGACCAAAGCCAAGGCCAATACACCCACAATGGGTGGCCTGATTATCATTCTTTCGGTTCTGGCCACCACCTTGTTGTGGGCAAAGTTGAACAATCCTTTTGTTCAAAAGGCGATTATTTTAACGGTATGGTTTAGCGCTCTTGGTGGCGTTGACGACTGGCTCAAGCTCACCAGCGACATTCACCATCGCAGCAGGAACGGGCTGAAGCCCTGGGAGAAGTTACTTTTTCAAATCGGCGGAGCTGTTCTGATAGCCTCATTTTTATACACTGATTTTGCCAACATAACCGACGGAAAATTATTCTGGCTGCCGTTCTATAAGCATGGCCTGCCGTTGGCCAATTGGATGTTCGTATTGATAGCGATTTTTTATATATCAGCCACCAGCAACGCTGTCAACCTGACCGATGGCATGGATGGTTTGGCAGCCGGCTGCGTTGGTATGGTTAGTTTTGTGCTGGTACTGCTTTGCTACGTCGCCTCTGAGACGATGACACGAACCAGCCCTGTTACCTGGGCCAGCTATCTTTTGCTGCCCGCCATACCGCAGGCCGGCGAATTGAGCATTTTTTATTCGGCAATTTTAGGGGCCGTGCTCGGCTTCTTATGGTACAACTGTCATCCCGCCCAGACATTTATGGGCGATGTGGGTTCACTGCCGTTGGGAGCGGCGATGGGTTACGGTGCTCTGGTTACGAGAAATGAAATTCTGCTTTTAATTATTGGCGGTGTATTTGTTTTCGAATTGGTCAGCGTTGTTTTGCAGGTCGGTTATTTCAGATACACCGGGGGCAAACGGCTTTTCAGATGTGCCCCTATCCATCATCATTTTCACCTGATTGGCTGGAGTGAGCCGCAGGTTGTAGTACGTTTTTGGCTCCTGGCAGCCGTCTTCGCCGCCATCGCTTTGGCCACACTGAAAATCCGCTAATATTCTTCGGTATGGATTCGGACGTTTTTCCTGTACGCCCCTGAATTGTCGGAATCAAGCTTGTCTAACTGTCTCAGCGCTAAAAAGATTTTGACAGCGGTAACCCCGCAGCCCAGCCCCGCAACAAAAAATACTATCGCAGCAAGTGTTGCGAAAAATCTTGGCAGAAGGTAAATCATAAACCCGAAGCCGATCAGTACAAGCCCTGCGACAAACATTCCTGCCGCAACGGTTTTGGATGCCTGTGAGATTGCATTTGTGTAAAAACGAAAACTCATAATCGTACCCCGTGCTCCGTACCCCGTGACTCGCCACCCCGTATTCTTACGAGCGACGAGTCACGAGTCACGAGCGACGATATTAGTACATTCCACCTCCCGGCGGCATTGCCGGCGGTGTCTCTTTCTTTTCTGGAATTTCGCTGACTATCGCATCGGTGGTCAATAACAGCGAAGCGATTGAGGCGCCGTTTTGCAGTGCAGCTCTTTCGACTTTTGTCGGCACAATTACGCCGAACTTAATCATATCGCCGTATTTTTTCTGCATAGCGTCATAGCCGAAGTTTACCTCGTTACTTTCAATAACTTTCTGTGCCACAATCGAGCCGTCCAGTCCTGCGTTTTTAGCGATTTGTTTAATCGGGGCCACCAATGCCCTTCGAACGATATCAACACCTATCTTTACATCTCCGCTGGCCTTGACTTTATCCAGTGTGAGTAAAGCTCTGAGCATTGATACTCCTCCTCCCGGCAATATACCTTCTTCCACCGCTGCTCTGCAGGCGTGCAGTGCGTCCTCTACTCTCGCTTTCTTTTCTTTCATTTCCGCCTCAGTTGCAGCCCCGACATTGATTTGAGCCACGCCGCCGGCTAATTTTGCCAGTCTTTCCTGCAGTTTTTCGATATCGTAATCGCTGGTGGACTTATCAATTTCGGCCTTTATCTGCTCAATCCTGCCCTTAATATCTTCTGTTTTGCCGGCCCCTTCGATAATGGTGGTATTGTCCTTGTCGATGGTAATTCGTTTAGCCATACCGAGTTGGGTCAGTTCGATATTTTCTAACTGCAGCCCGAGGTCCTCGAAAATAGCCTGGGCGCCTGTCAGGATAGCAATATCGCTTAGCATTGCCTTTCGTCTGTCTCCGAAGCCCGGTGCCTTGACAGTGGCTACCTGCAGCACGCCCCGCAGCTTGTTGACAACCAGCGTGGCCAATGCTTCGCCTTCGACATCTTCGGCGATAATCAACAATGGCCTGCCCCGCTTGGACACTTTTTCAAGCAGCGGAACAAGCGATTTTATAGAGCTTATTTTCTTTTCGTGCACCAGGATATATGGCTTTTCCAGTACAACTGTCATATTCTCCAGGTTAGTAATAAAGTGCGGGCTGAGGTATCCTTTATCAGATCGGAAGAGCGTCGTGTAGGGAAAGAGTGTAGATCTCGGTGGTCGCCGTATCATTAAAAAAAAAAAA
>CAJVYN010000023.1 GCA_913009355.1 uncultured bacterium
AGATTTATCCGACGTGGATAAAGCGGCTGACGAGATAGTTTTTCCGGCGGCTATGAAGATTTGTTCTCCGGACATTATTCACAAATTTGATGCAGGTGGGGTTCGTCTGAAGATCAAGACAAAAGATGAAGCACGAAAGGCCTTTGAAGAGATCATTGAAAACGCAAAAAAGTTCAAACCGTCAGCTAAAATCGACGGCGTCATCATAGAAAGAATGGCCAAGCGTGGAGTAGAGGTTATCCTTGGGGGCGTTAGGGACCCGAACTTCGGGCCCATTTGTATGTTTGGCCTTGGCGGGACATTTGTCGAGGCAATGAGAGATGTTACCTTTCGGATAGCCCCGATGTGGGAAATCAGTGCAGAAATCATGATACGGACCATCAAGGCATACCGAATTCTCAAGGGAATCCGTGGAGCACCACCTTGCGATATCGATGCCATCAAAGATTGTATCCTGCGACTTTCTCAGATGCTCACCGAACAACCTGAAATCGCCGAATTGGATATCAACCCTCTGATAGTCTATCCCGAAGGGCAAGGATGTGTGGTGGCGGACAGCAGGATACTGTTGAAAAATCATCCGTAATCTCACAGCAATGTCAAGCCCCGTGATGTGAAGCGGGTAACGTTAGAATCCGTCTTTTAAGATTTGATCGAGGGTACAGGTAGCGATGCAAATTGAGGTATCTGCCGCTCCGTAGTAGATTTTCATATCCCCGTTACCGGAAAGAACAGCCCCGCATGCAAAACAGACATTGCCGATATCACCGATACGTTCGTACTCCTCCCTCGGAGAAAGGATTGGCTGGTCGCCCCGCTTTATGACTTTTGAGGGGTCATCCAGGTCAAGAAGCACTACTCCCATCCGGTAGATTGGCCCCGCGGAGGTCATCTTTACTCCGTGATAAATCTCCAGCCAACCCTGTTCGGTCTCAATCGGTGTAATCGAGGCTCCAACTCTAAAGTTGTCCCAATATCCGGGCCGTGGAGTAATTACAACCTCCGAGTCTCCCCAGTTGACCAGGTCGGGTGAGTACGAAACCCAGATGTTGCCTCGTCCCAGCCCAATTGGCCTGTCCAGACGCGCGTAACGTCCATGGATTTTTCTGGGGAAGAGAATTCCATCCTTATTGCCCGGTTCAGAAACCAGCGCGATACGTTCGTAGTTGACATAATCGTGTGTTTTAGCGAGAGCTATTCTGGGGCCGCAATCGCCTACCGCTGTGTACATCACATAGCATACTCCATCTATGACTGTTATTCGTGGGTCTTCAATTCCCTTTTTTTCATATAGGGCAAAAGGACCCTCGTTGGCCGGCAGCATTACAGGTTTTTCGTCAATTGAAAAATGCAATCCATCAGAACTTCTGGCAAGGGCAAAAAATGAATAGCCGCGTTGCCCTTCTACACGCAGAAGCAGGTACACACCATCTTCGGTGGCTACGGGGGTGCCGTTGAATACCGTGTTGACACGGAATGGGATGTCTTCGGCGGTAATCGCGGGATTACCCTCCCAACGATGCAGTAAATCACGTCCTTGAAGTCTGGTATCGACCATTTAATACCCTTTTTTGCTTTCAACGCAGTTCTTGATAATTTCTTCAACTGTGGTCGTCCCAACGCAAATGCAACTGTCGGAGGCGCCGTAGAATATATCGAGGTAGCCATCACTATCAATAACCGCACCGGTAGGAAAAACGACGTTCGGCACATCGCCGATTCTCTCGTAATTTTCTCTTGGTGACAGAATTGGAATGTTTGCTCTTTCCATAACAACGGTTGGCTCCTGTTTGTCCAGTATTACCGTTCCGATTCTGTATATCGGGCCGGCCGAAGTGGTCTTTACACCATAATATAAAACAAGCCAACCCTGCTCTAATTCAATAGGCGGCGCCCCTACGCCGATTCGGTTAGCGTCCCAGAACTCTTCACGTGGAGAAATAACAAGTTCAGAGCCGCCCCAGTATACAAGATCATCGCTGTATGTTATCCATATACTGTTGCCATGGCAGGGCCTTTCCAGGCGAGCGTATCGGCCCTTGATCTTCGCAGGAAACAGCGCACCAGCCTTGGTGTCAGGCTCAGAAATCAGGCCCATACGCTCAACGCTTTTGAAATCTTCCGTCCTGGCAAGAGCTAACCGAAATCCGTGATGGCCAAGCGAGTTATACATAATGTAATATATTCCATCGAGGAATGTAACTCTGGCGTCCAATACGCCGTGAGATTCGTGCTGTTTATATTTAGACTCTGTGGAAGGTCCTAAAAAAGGGTCGCTATCTACCTGATAATACCCGTCCTTATCTGGTCGGGACAGGTGAATACTTCGTTGGCCGGCGAGATGTTCAATAGTAACAAGCAGAAGTGTTTCATCTCTGAAAGAAACCGCTCCTGCGTTGTGGATGTCGGAGCATTTAAAAGGCAGGTCGCAAATACTGATGAGAGGATTGCCCTCCCACCGATAAACGATATCGTGGTTGTGCCGTTTCACAAACCTGTTTCTTCTTGTAACTACCATATACAACAACTCCAACAAGCCATAGTTCGAGGTTCACAAGATACACGCTACGCTAATATATCGGTTATATCGGCTTGAAAGTAAACCAGTACTTTCAATGATAAAACCGGCGAAACTAAAAATCTTTAGGTACGACATCTTCCAGACGACACAGGTGCCTGCTATGCGAAGTTCTTGTCAAATTATCTTGCTTTAAATTGTTCCAACCTTTACAATAATTATTTCATCGCCTATATAGGGAAGCCTATGGGTGTGGGGTTACCCATATACCTTAAAGTAACCAGCGTCTGAGGACGATGAAAAGGAAAGGTACTTATAATACGCAAATACTCCTGATTTGTTAATCGGAAGAATAAATGAACTGGACTTCACAATTCCTGTGCCGGGTAAAGCATACGTGCACTCACCTGTATTGTTGTCAAAAGAAAAAGGCGAATGTCATTGTAATGCACCGCCTGCAAACCTTGGCCGGAACCGGGCTTGATAGCCTATTAAGCAGGGAATATGTTAGATGATCTACAAGGTAATTACGAAAAACGAGTTCAAGAAGTTCATAAACGGTCTTATTGGAGAGAACCAGACGTTTGGCCCAAAACAGGTTGACAGGCGAGCCGACGGCAAGGCTGTTTACCAGTTCATGGAGGTCAGCTCTTTTGACGAAATGGACCTTAACTACACCGTTACATATTCGTCAGTAAAGAATTTTTTTCTCCCCTTCAAAGAAGAGCTTTCGCACTTCAAATTCTCAGATAACGACTGGGAACAGGCAGTTGAGTACAGGGTCAATCCGAGGGTAATTGTGGGCGCACGGCCATGCGACATAAATGCCCTGGCTATATTGGACAAGATTCTCATGAGAGGGGCTTTTCCTTCTCCCTACTACATCGCAAGAAGAAAGAATACGTTCCTCATAGGTATGGACCACGAACCCCCGGAAGACTGCTTTTGCAAATCTCTCGGACACGACACAGTGCACCGTGGATTCAACCTGTTTTGCGAAGACATAGGTGAGCAGTATTATTTGACCATAAACTCTTCCAAGGCGTTCGTATTTCTCAAGAACGTTAAGGCCGGCAAGCCAACCAAAAAAGACGATGTAAAACTCATCGAAAGAAGGAAACTGCTCAGAGAAAGTTTTCAAGCCAGGGTTGAAGTCGCAGGCCTCTCAAGTGTTTTGGACATAGAATTCAAGTCCCCTGTCTGGAAGAAATGGGGCGACAAATGTCTCAATTGCGGCAGTTGTGCGATGGTCTGCCCGACCTGTTACTGTTACGGTATTGAGGAGACCATTGACGTAGGAATGAAAAGCTCACGCAAAGAGCGGGTTCAGTATTCCTGCAACCTTGTTGACTTCGCACAGGTTGCAGGCGGACATAATTTCAGACCGCTCAAAGAAGACAGACTGAAATACAGGTTTTATCATCACTATCGAGGATTTGCCGAGAACGCTGATGACCCAATATGCGTAGGATGCAACAGATGCGGCAGAGCCTGCCTGGCAGGAATCAACCCCAGAGAGGTCATCAGTGATTTGCAAATGGAAGGATAAAGATGGATTACCGACTACAGAGGCAGAACATAAATACAGAACCGTTCATGACAAAGCCGCCACAGTACAACCGCAAGAGCATTGTCATGAGAACAGATAAGGTTTACAAATGTGAAATCATTAACATCGTTGAACTTACCCATCTCGAAAAGCTCTTTCATCTGAAGATTCTGAACAGAACAGAACGACGAATCTTTAAGTTTCGCCCCGGACAGTTTGTAATGCTGGAGGTACCCGGCTTTGGGGAAGTCCCCATCTCTATATCAAGTTCCAGCAACAACACCGAATACATAGAGCTATGTGTGAGAAAGGCCGGGCGAACCACCAGTGTGCTGCATCAGGCACAGAAAGGGGCGAAGCTGGGCATACGCGGCCCATTTGGTACGTCTTTCCCAATGGAAGAAATGATGGGTTCCAGCATTCTGCTGATAGCCGGAGGTTTAGGGCTGGCCCCACTTCGCGCTCCTGTTTATTGGGTAACAGAGCACAGAGACAAGTATAAAGATGTGCATGTACTTTACGGCGCTAAGGACCCAGAGCAGATGCTCTTCACCTATCAGTATGACGAATGGAAAAAAGTAAATAATATAAACCTGCTTACCATCGTAGAAAAACAGGGTAAGGGCTGGGACGGCAGAACAGGCCTAATCACAGAGCTGTTCAAGGAAGTGAGTATTAAGCCAGACAATACATATGCCATTGTATGCGGGCCGCCAGTGATGTTCAATTTCGTATGCAATTATCTGGACGGTCTGGGAATTCCTATGAACCGAATGTTTGTCTCTCTTGAGAGGAGAATGCACTGCGGAATGGGCAAGTGCTGCAGGTGCATGATAGGTTCTACCTTTACCTGCGTTGATGGCCCGGTTTTTGACTACTGGTCCGTTTTGAATCTGAAGGAAGCGATTTAGGAGCTTGTTGTGAAGTATCTTGGGATTGACCCGCAAAAAGTCAAGATCGGAGTGTTTGATTTTACCGGTTGCGAGGGCTGCGAACTGCAACTGGCCAACAAAGAAGAGAGCCTGCTTGAGTTTCTCTCGCTCCTGGAAGTGGTAAACTTCAGAGAAATATCGTCGGACAGCAGCCAGGATTATGACATTGCGCTGGTCGAGGGAAGCATTTCCAGGAAAGATGAGATCGAGAGACTGACAGATATCAGGGCAAGGGCGAAGGTTCTCGTTGCCATGGGGGCCTGCGCATGTTTCGGCGGAGTGAACTACCTGAAAAATCAGTATCCACTCAAGGACGTGGTCAAGGAAGTTTACGGAATGCACAGCGTGGAGACGAGCAAAGTAAAGAGGATTGCCGACGTGGTGAAGGTGGATCTCAATATCCCCGGTTGCCCTGTATCGAAGAGCGAAGTAGAAAGTATCATCGTCAGTATTGTCGTAGGCGCGGAAGTCAAAATCCCAAAATATCCGGTTTGTGTGGAATGCAAGCAGAATGTCAACACTTGCGTAGTTGATCTTGGGAAAATATGCCTTGGGCCTATTACACGAGCCGGCTGCGGAGCTGTGTGCCCCACAGGCAAGGCGGGATGCCTTGGATGCAGGGGGCCGGCAGAAGACGCTAATTACGGTTCATTGAGAGAAATACTGCGGGAGAAAGGGCACTGCGAATCGGAGATTGAGCAGAAGCTGTGTTTTTACAATGCATTTAATGGGAGCACTGAAAAATGAAAGTCAACATGAACATTGACGTGCACCATATAGCGCGTGTTGAAGGACACGGCAATATCCATATCACGGTACGAGATGGTGAGCTTATCGAGGCTGAATGGCAGGTCGTGGAAACACCGCGTTTCTTTGAAGCCATTCTGCGCGGCAGGCCGCATGATATGGCGCCCACATTAACTTCCAGGATTTGCGGAATCTGTTCCATAGGCCATACCCTTGCGAGCCTCAGAGCCGTAGAAAGGGCTATGCAGGTCAGGGTCCCGAAAAACGCACAACTGCTTCGCCTCCTGGCAAAGCATGGAGAGACGATTCAGAGCCACATCCTGCACCTTTTTTTCCTGGCAGCGCCTGACTTACTTGGTGTCGGAAGTGTTATTCCGCTTACAAAATCCCATCCGGAAGTGGTTGCTGTTGCGTTACGCCTGAAAGGACTGGCCAACGATATGTGCGACCTGATTGCCGGACGCACAACACACCCGGTGAGTCTCGTGGTGGGCGGCTTGAGTAAAGCACCCGAAAAAAAACAGCTTGAAATGCTAAAGCTAACTATCCAGGAACGCTTTAGCGATGTGATGGCCACAGTAGATATCTTCAAAACGCTTTCAATGCCTGACTTTGTGAGGGAAACAGAGTTCGTCTCGTTAAAGGGAAAGGGTAAGTATCCCTGGATAGGTGGCGACTTGATTTCCACAGATGGCGTGTTAAAGGCTGAAGATGATTACCTGGCGATGACCAATGAATACAAGGAAGATTTCACAACTTCTAAATTCACCAGGCTAAGCCGAGAATCATTTGCGGTAGGAGCGTTAGCACGTTTTAATAATAACCATAAACTTTTGCACAAAAAGGCAAAAGAAACAGCACAAGCACTCTGTCTGAAACCTGTTAATAATAATCCTTATATGAACAACATCGCCCAGCTTGTTGAGTGTTATCATGTGATGCTCGAATCAATTGAAATCATTGACAAGCTTCTGGACAGCAATCTTGGAAACATTTGCAACCGGTACAATATCACGGACGGAGAGGGGGTAGGCGCTGTCGAGGTGCCCAGGGGCATACTTTACCATCATTACATAATAGATAAGAAAGGCACTATTGCTAAAGCCAATTGCGTCATCCCCACCACACAGAATAATGCCAACATCCATCACGATCTCGCTGAACTTGTAACCCAGCAGATCAATCTTGGCAAAAACGATAAGGAAGTTACCAAGCTGTGTGAAATGCTTGTCAGAGCGTATGACCCCTGTATTTCCTGCTCCGTCCACTGATTAAGACCTGCGCCGTTTATATGCAAACGGCTTGTATCCGGCTTTACCCAAATCCCCATACTATGATTTTCCCGAATTGCCGACAGAACTGCCCTGCCCATGGTCTGTTCTCTCCGTTTCATCCGGGGTACATTCTGACTCATCTGCCGGCATAATAAGCCAGTCAACAACTCCCGCGGCAACATTATCATAGCACTGCAGGGAGATGGCGCCAACGAAATCACAAACCTTCACAACAGACGCCACAGCGCTCGGAGCCAAATCATCCCTCCCACAAATACTTCTCATAAATGGCTCTTTTGAAAATGGCGTGATGCAGATAACAAAGAGAGCAAAGCTGCAGACAAGATAGCCCGACAGAAAACCAAGGATTCCGGCGCCGACATTGCTGAATATCTTTGGAAAGGAAACCGTGCATGTTCCCGTGAGAAGGCTCGTTGCGATGGTTTGAAAAACAGCAAAAACCACAATCGCAATCCCCGCCACACATCCGGCATAATGGTAGCGTGAGCCGCCAATATCCGGAATTATTCCAACAATCGTAGGGGCAAGCATAATACCCAGATAGATTGATATCAAGATATTAAAAAGAATCGCCCATATCGGATAGAAGCCTTTCTTTATACCAATCATGGCAAATACAGCACCAACCAGTACGGAAAACCAAAACATCATAGACAGTTATCCTAAATCTGAAGTTACTCTTTTCACCTCTTCGAGTGTTGTTAATCCGGCTAAGACTTTTTTCAGTCCATCTCCCCTGAGAGTTGACCTGCTCTTTTCATCTCCATCCCTTTTCAAATCACCCGGCGTCAGCTTATCCCCCGCCAGTTTAGCCTTTATTTCCTTATCCAGGTACAACACATCAAAAATACCTATTCTGCCGCTATATCCGGTTTCGTTACATTTTCTGCACCCATTGGCCTGCATAATAGCTGCGGTATTTATCCCTTTTCTTTCAAAGCCCGCTATACGTTTTGGGTTTAGTACAACCGGGCTTTTGCAATTATCACACAGTCGTCGAACCAGTCTCTGTGAAACAATCACGCTCACCGCTGATGCTAACAGCAGCGGTTTTGCGCCCAGTTCCATCAGACGCACCAGCGATGCCATACTGCTGCTGCCGTGCAGCGTCGCTAACACCAGATGTCCCGTTTGGGATGCCTGAAGTGCCATAGCTGCTGTCTGGCTGTCGCGAATTTCACCAACACAAATCACATCAGGGTCCTGTCTGAGAATGCCGCGGAGAGCATTGACAAAAGTAATATCAGCTTTAACGTTTACCTCAATCTGGCTGGCATTAGGGAGTACATATTCGATGGGGTCCTCGACTGTAACCACGTTACGTGCATAGAAATCAATATTACTAAGCATAGCATATAAAGAAGTCGTCTTGCCGCTGCCGGTGGGACCGCAAATAACTATCATACCGGACGACTGTTTGATGACATTAGCAACTACGTTGTAGGTCTTCTTCGACAGCCCAATCTCATTGAGCTTCAAAAGACCTGTGCTTTGGTTAAGCACCCTTATCGACAGTTTTTCTCCGCCGAGAACGCCTGCACTGGCAACGCGAAAGAAAACATTGCCTTCCGGTATCTTGGCCATAAACGCCCCATCCTGGGGACGTCGCTTTTCAGAGATATCCATATCAGAAATGGCTTTGATACTGTTTATAACCGCTGCACATTTGTCCGCTTCAATCTGGCTTACAGTTCGTAGAAAGCCGTCAATTCTAAATCTGACCGTAAAAACAGCGTTACTTTTCGGGTCTATCAGGATATCGCTTGCCCTTTCGTATATAGAGTCAAGTATAATGCTTTCAGTCAAATCAAGTATTTCACTGCTCGAATCTTTGTCTTTATCCTGACTGCCATACACCTCGGAAAAGCTCCTGCCGGAAGAATCCTGCAGTTCAATTGGACAGTCTTGCCTGAATCCATCGCCACCGGCTCCTCCATATTCAAAGGCACTGCCAAATATCTCCTTTAAGACATCCTTGAACTCGATTTCGCCTTCCTGCACTTTCATGGTTCTATCAGCCACGAACAATACAAACAAAAGAAAAGGGCCGATGAACAGCGAAAAGACATTAGCCATCGCCTTGTGTCGCTGCGGCACTAAAGGGCTGAATTCAACACGCCGAACCGAATATATGCAGAGGTACACCCATCCGACAAGGAAGGCGAGTTTGATTGGGCCAAAGAGCAGTGAGGTGATAGGCAGCGTCTCGGTCTGCACAAGAGCCAGAAGGGCCTTATCAACCAAAATCGACAAGCCGACACCATTCCCTGCATAATACATACTGTAATCCCCTTATTACTTCAGGGAATCTACCAGCACCGTCCCTGAAACGCAAGCGAAAAAACATACAGCCCTGCGTTTCAGACCGGTCGGCCCCGAACTGATCTGGTTCAGGGCCGACTGAAAATATAGGCAATAAAGTGGGATGGGCTTAACTCGAAATTCAGAGCGCAGAAAATTCTTCTTGCAAAACATCCTCACAAAAAGTAAACTTGCCCCCATTAAATTTGCAGCCCACACAAGTGGGTGGCAGGCAACGAGTAAAAAGTAAATACGAGACACGAGCAACGAGAGACGAGCGACGAGACACGAGCGACGAGACACGAGCGACGAGACACGAGCGACGAACAAGGGTCGGTGCCCGAGTGGCTAAAGGGGATGGGCTGTAAACCCATTAGCGAAAGCTTACGCTGGTTCGAATCCAGCCCGGCCCATTATTCTTGAGCGTTATCATTATGTATAAGTTAACATTTTACAGGACGATATATGAAACTTGACCCAACTAAAATGAAGGATTGGCAGATTGCCGAAGCCGCTGAGCAATCTATGAAACCGGTCAGCCGATTAGCTGAAGAATTAGGGCTGAAAGAAGACGAACTGCTGCCCATGGGACGGCAGTTGGCCAAAGTCGATTATACCAGGGCACTGAAACGCCTGCAAGGCAACTCGACTGCGAAATATATTGACGTTACCGCCATCACCCCCACCCCATTAGGCGAAGGAAAGACCACCACGGCCATCGGGCTGATTGAAGGGTTAGGCAAATTAGGCAAAAACGTAACCGGCGCTATTCGACAGCCGAGCGGAGGCCCCACCTTCAATATCAAAGGCTCTGCCGCCGGCGGCGGCCTGGCTCAGTGCATACCGCTCGTGCCGTTTTCCATTCGCCTTACCGGCGATATTGACTGCATCACAAACGCTCACAACCTGGCAATGGTGGCTCTTACCGCCCGTATGCAGCACGAAAGAAATTATGATGACCAGAAGCTGGCAAAAAGAAACTTAAAAAGGCTGGACATCGACCCTGACCGTGTCGAATTGAAATGGGTTATGGATTTTTGTGCACAATCCCTGCGTAACATCACTATCGGCAAAGGTGGAAAGATGGACGGCTTCAAGATGGAATCGGGATTTGCAATTACCGTCTCAAGCGAGCTGATGGCTATACTGGCCATCGCTAAGGATTTGAAGGATTTACGCGAAAGAATAAGTAAAATTGTGGTCGCTTATGACAAAAAAGGTAATGAAGTTACCACCGCCGACCTTGAAGTTGACGGCGCGATGACGGCCTGGATGGTCGAGGCTCTCAACCCGAGCCTGCTGCAGACTATCGAGGGCCAGCCCGTATTTGTTCACGCCGGCCCCTTTGCCAATATCGCTATCGGACAAAGCTCGATTATCGCCGACAGACTCGCCACAAAATTGTCTGACTACCACGTAACGGAAAGCGGTTTCGGCGCCGACATCGGCTTTGAGAAGTTCTGGAACCTGAAGTGTCGTATATCAGGTTTGAAACCCGATGCAGTGGTAATCGTTGCCACCATTCGAGCCTTGAAGATGCACGGCGGCGGCCCAGCGGTTAAACCCGGAATACCTTTAAGCGAAGAATACACACAGGAAAATCTCGAACTGGTCGAAGCCGGCTGCGAAAACCTTATCGCTCACATCGAAATCGTCAAAAAAAGTGGTGTCCGCCCTGTAGTCTGCATAAACGGCTTCTATACCGATACTAAAGCTGAAATTGAATTAGTCCGCAGGATTGCCGAACAAAACGGCGCTTTGGCGGCATACTCGGAACACTGGCTAAAGGGCGGCGATGGCGCAATTGAACTTGCCGAAACTGTTATCGAGGCCTGTAAGGAAAAGAATGAATTCAAATTCCTTTACGAGCTGGATACCCCTTTAAGAAAACAGATTGAACTAATCGCCACCGAGGTTTACGGTGCCGATGGTGTAACATATACCCCTGAGGCCCTCGAAAAAGCCGAAGCGTTCGAAACCAATGAAGACTTCAAGGGCTTTGGGACCTGTATGGTTAAAACGCATCTAAGTCTTTCACACGACCCTAATCTGAAAGGCAGACCGCAGAACTGGCAGCTTCCCATTCGCGATTTTATGGTATATAAAGGAGCCGGCTTCATTGTTCCGATTGCCGGCCAGATTAAGTTAATGCCCGGCACAAGCTCGGACCCTGCCTTCCGTAAGATTGACGTGGATGTCAATACCGGCAAAGTAACGGGGATGTTTTAGAAGAAAATCAAAAATCAAAATGCAAAAATCAAATTGACATATCAAAGTGCAAAATCAGGTGTCATTGCGACCATCACAACGACTTGGCTGGTTCCCAATGATATGTCCATTTTGTGCGCTTCATTTTGATTTTTAATATGTAATTTTGCATTTTTATCTTTGATTTTTGATATGGAGTTAATCAATGGCAGCGAAAATTATCGATGGCAAGCAGGTGGCCGAAGAATTACGGGCCGAATTGAAGGCCGAAGTTACCAAACTAAAACAAGAGGCCGTTATTCCCGGCCTGGGCGTTATTCTGGTAGGTGAAGACCCTGCCTCACAATCCTATGTTACAGCCAAGGAACGGGCCTGCGAAGAAATAGGGATTTACTCCGACGATAATCGTCTTCCCGAAGATACCACGCAGGAAAGATTAATTGGCTTAATCGACAAAATGAACACCGACCCGAAGATAAACGGCATATTAGTCCAACTGCCGCTGCCCAAACATCTCAACGAATCCGAGGTTCTTTTAGCGATTAGCCCTGATAAGGATGTCGATGGCTTTCACCCGATGAACATTGGCAAAATGGTAGCCGGCCAGAAGGCCTTTTTGCCCTGCACGCCGCACGGGGTTATCCAGCTTTTGCTGCGCAGCGGCGTTACAATTAAGGGTTCTGACGTAGTAATCGTCGGCCGCAGCAATATCGTCGGCAAGCCGTTGGCCAATATGCTGATTCAGAAAAGCCCGACCGGCAACGCCACGGTAACTATCTGTCATACCCGCACGAAGGACCTGGCCTATCATACCCGGCGGGCTGATATTGTCATTGCCGCCGCAGGCAGAGCTAACACCATCACAGCGGATATGGTAAAGGAAGGTGTCGTTGTAATCGATGTCGGCGTCAACCGTATTGCCGATGACACTAAGAAGAGGGGTTATCGTCTGGTTGGCGATGTGGATTTTGAGGCGGTCAGGGAAAAGGCAAGTTTAATCACTCCCGTTCCCGGCGGTGTCGGCCCAATGACAATAACAATGCTGCTTTACAACACAGTGGAATCCGCCAGGATAGCAGCAGCCAAAACTTAAACATTCTCTTCTTTCATCATTCGACATTCCTTGTTCGATATTCCTCACGGTCATTCTGAATGCCCTGTCCTCCGTACCCCTTAGGGGGAAGGATAGAAAGTGAAGAACCTATTGAAATTACTTTCACGAAGCGTTTCCTTATCATTTAGCCCCCTGCATCGCAGGGGGTTTTGTCGTTATATATAGCCCTGTCTTACTCAAAAATTCGAACTTGTTAGCTTTCAAGAATTTATGTAAAGTTGAGTTTTTGCTTTGAGTTGCTTATTTTACATATAATCTTTGGGAGAACTTGTTTTGAAATCTATAGCTATGCTTCTTTTTGAATTTCTTAGACTATCATTTAAAACCAGACAAAGCGTTGTTCTTGAAAACTTGTTATTGAGACAGCAAATTATCATTTTCAAAAGAAAAACCAAAAGACCAAGAATAGAAAACATCGATAGAATTATTTTGGCCTGGATTTCGAAGTTATGGAATGATTGGAAATCAGCTATGATTATTGTCAAGCCCGAAACGGTTATTGGCTGGCACAAAAAAGGTTTCAAGCTTTACTGGAAACGTAAATCTCTAAGAGTCGGCAGACCTAATATCGATTGGCAGCTTATAAAGTTTATTAGAAGAATGCAAAAGGAAAATCAAGCATGGTCTGCTCAACGAATCCAAGGTGAACTCGTAAAGCTGGGACTTGATGTTTCTGACAACACCGTTGCCAAATATATGCGAAAACATAAAGCTGATCCTGAAAAAAGACAGCGTTGGCTGACCTTTCTAAGAAACCATGCAAAGCATATCGTTGGCATTGACTTTCTTGTGGCACGAACGATCTTCTTCAAATCAATGCATGTATTTGTAGCCATATCACACGATAGACGCAGAATACTGCACTTTGCGGTTTCTCCAAATGCCCACTCTCAATGAGCAATTCAACAGCTTCGCGAAACTTTTGCTTTTGATGAAACCTCAAAATATGTTATCAGAGATAATGACAAAATCTTCAGCGAAGATTTCAAACAAAATGTAAAAAGATTCGGACTGGAAGACACACCAACCGCCCCACGAAGTCCATGGCAAAATCCAATCGCCGAACGCGTCATCGGCACACTTCGCCGGGAATGTCTCGACCATATGATCATTTTCAATGAAAAACATTTATACAATGTTCTGCATGAATACATCTTTGAGTATTACAATGTCAGCAGAACTCATATGTCACTTGAGAAGGATTCGCCGGTTCACCGTCCTACCCAAACTAATGGTAAAATCATAAGCAAACCAATTCTTGGTGGCTTACACCACGTATACAGTCGAGTCGCTTAAGCTGGAAATCTAAAGCAAAATAATTGGGCTGATTGCAAAGCAAGACGGAAAAGTTCTACGCCGATTTCGAAAGATTTGCCAAAGTTAATATTTCGATGATAAAGATTATCAGTCGCTAAACTTTCAATATTCAGTCTTCAATGAGCAAGATTTCAAAAAATGATTGATTAAATTTGCAATTTTCAACTTCAGATCAATTTTTGCATAGGACAAGACATTTTTACAACATTGCGACCGCTATAGTTGTATATAACGACATCAGAATTAATGCATTGATAAGTATGTGTGCGAGCTATATACTAATCTGTTCACGTTTTTTTACGGTTTAGGTTGTTTAGGTGGGTTTACAAAGTTTTGAATTAAGAGAAAGTACATTTTTTTGTAAAACGCCAAAAGACTATAGCAGCGATTAAATTTATAATGGGGAGTTATTAAATGGATTCCGCTACGGACGCCGAAATATTTTCTGAAAAGGAATGGGGGGTACTTATGAAGGAACTTTCTTTATCTCCAAGACAAAGCGAGGTAATTAAACATCTTTTTTCCGGTCGCTCCGATAAGCAAATTTCCAAGGTATTAGAGATAGCAGTGCCAACAGTTCGCACACATCTTAGCCGGCTTTTTTCAAGATTTAATCTCCAAGATCGTAACGAACTTATTCTTCACGTCTTTTGCCATTTTAGGAAAGGATGCCGAACAAATGGGAATGGAAATGGATGTCATCGTTGGCTATCCAATTCTGATTAACAATCTGAAAATGCTGTACTTACAAGAATCCTCGGCGAAGGAAGCTGCCTGCCGCCCGGTGAGATTATGGGCAATATAATTAAATTAAGGGTGGAATTGCCGACGGTGGCGTAGTAGGGCCGGTCCCGAAACCAATGATAATTTGTTTGCAACGAAGGCGGCTTGTGCAAAATTCTGTGGTATGCAAAAGGGTTAGAACTGTATGAAGGAGACACAAAACTTGCTGAAAAAACAAGCCGTCTTCACCACCAATGACATCAGAATTGACGTCTTGACAATATTGGAAGTATAAGACACAATCAACGAGCCGAATAAAAAGAACCTCGTAAACTGACGAGGTAAGGAAGAGTGAGGAAAATGGGTGTTGAGTGGATGGGTGTTGCAGTGGTTTGGTTAGCCGCGGCATATAAGCATTTCTGGGTCCTCATAGGCTTCTTTCTTTAATAATCTGCCGTAATTCTGCGGGTGTGAACCCGAAGATGAAGTTATCCGCCATAGGCGGACAGGCAAAGCCTGTTGCGGGAGTTTCCACAGGTTTTAACATCGGGTGGAAATTTAGTAAAATGTATGTGTTTAGCGGGTGAAATACCCTGCAAAGGAGTAAGGAGATGAAAATGAAAAGAGTAAGAGTGACTGTGCTGTTTAGCGTAATGGTGCTGCTGGCCGCAGGCTCAGTATCCCATGCAACTATTCAATCAATAAACGCAACTGATCTGGACACATCATTTACCGCAAGTAGTGGCGTGTTATCTATATTAAATACTGCGGATATTGTTGTCGAGAATACGCTTGGACAGCAAACTACATATACTCAGGGTGAGTTTGATTTGAGCACATTTTTGCAAACTGATGCTTCCTCAGGCGGTTTAGCTATTGGGTATTTTGCAGAGGGATATCTTTCCTTTACAGACAGCGATAGTAATGCACTGCTCACAGGCAATATTATTTCTATCGACATAGTTGAACTTTTCGATGGATTGGGCATGCTTGCCGGACATGGTCAATTTGAGGTTACAGGTGGAACACTTGAAAATGATTTTGCTTTACCTTATGGCGAGATTGTTCAGATTACATTTAATGTCAGTCCGGCTTCCATCGGTGATTTCACCGCTGATTTTACCGGCAGTTCGAACATAACTGTTGTTCCGGTGCCGGAGCCTGCGACTATTTGTCTACTTGGTCTTGGTGCTTTGGGCTTGTTGCGTAGAAGAAAAAGTTCGTAACTAAAATTAAGTTTGGGTAATCTCTTGGAGGAGATGAGAATGCATAAAGAGCAGAAGAGACAATTTTTATTCAGTGTTGTACTGATTCTGGTTGGAGTAGTATTGACTAGGGGGAGTTATGCTTTAACTACGAGTGAAGGGGTTACAAAGGCAGGAGATTACCTGGTTTCCGGACAAAGCGGTAACGGGGCCTGGGCAGGCGCTGAGGCGTATACAGGGTCTATAGTTTCCGGCATGGTTAATGCTTACCAGGTTACCGGTACAGGGAGCTATCGCTCCACAGCGGAAAACGGCGGCAATTATATTCTCGACAGCACCGGCTATGGAACAGGCAGTTTTTTAGGTTTTTATGGTGATGAAGCTTATGGCCTGACTCGGTTGAGTGAAGTGTCTTCAAATCCCGGGAATAATAGTTGGCGAAGTGCGGTAAGCAACTTTTACGTGAGTGTACAAAATCAGGGTACCACTAATTACATTAACGGACTTTTGTCAGGCTATTCGGAGTTTTCACAGCCGCTGATTTATCTTTCTCATCATGCTTTGGCGGCCGACTATGTTGGTGCTGCAGACAAGGGGATTTGGAGGCAAGCTGTTATTGATACGCTGGGTCAGTTAACTGATAACGACGTTTTTCCGGTACAGGGCTTTGGAGCGGCGGTTTGGGCGTTTTCTCAAACGGGCAGCGGCCTGGACAATACTGTTGTGTCAACGACAGGAGTTTTCGCAAATAAACAGCTTGACGAATTGCCCGGCATACTGGCGGGCCATCAGGTTGGCAGTGGTACTTATGGGGGCAGTTTTTACTGGCGATTCGATCATACAAACGGCGGAAATCCCATTTATCATCCCGAGGGTTATACCGAGGATACCGTGTTCGGTGCTTTAGGCCTGATGGGTGCAAATGAAGATATTTTGTTTGACTATTCTAATGAAATTTTTGATGCCAGAGGAGTTTTGGTTAGCGGAATTTTCAGTGATGGAGCAGTTTATGACCATATTTGGGATCCGTCATTTACCAGTTATGCCTATGTAGGTGAGACTTTACAGGTAATCCCTGAGCCCGCAACGTTAGCTTTACTGCTTGCCGGAGGCTTGTTGATGAGGAAAGGCAGAAGGCGAAGTGGGTAACCTATCATAATAATAAATGGTTTTATTAGTAAATACGAGTTGAGCAGTATGGAGAATGCTGAGATGAAGAAAAAGGAACATAAATACCGCATAAGCGTCCGGACTAAAGTTGTTTTGTTAGTCATGCTGGTTTGTTTGGTAGTAAGCATTGCAGGCGCAGGACGTGCGGTAGCGGCTGTGAATCGGAATAGTTACTTGTTAGGAACTGATGCTGCAAATTCAGCGTTGGTGTTTGATCCGTTCAACCCGAATGCTTCAACCAGTGGACTCTTCGGAGGTTTGGCGTCAACGACTATTTCTACAAGTACGTCTACTACGTCTACTACCAGCCGACCGCCAATCCGCGTTCCATACCGGCCCGCGTTACGCAGTCCCTATCGTCCGCCGCTTTAGTTGTTTGGGCAAGTGCCATGCGGTCGTACGATAAGACAGACGGCTGATATCGGAAGATACCATTATGTTATTTGTAGTTGAGAGTGTTTTATGAAATTTTATGGATTTTCACTGGAACGGAACTGAAGTGGAGAAAATTAATTAAATGCAGTTAGCCGGGATTTGCTGACAGGGGATGTCTCGCGAGGTCTTGGTGTTTTAGGAGGAGTGGTGGGTGAACCTCGCAAAAACAGGATTTTTCGGCCTGAGTAGTTGTGTTCTGCTGAGTGTATTGACTGTAATGGCGGGCTGTGCCGGCCCCAACATATCCATACCAACACAGGAGCAACTGGCAGAATTTGAAAATGCCGGCCCCATTCGGCCGGAAGTTGATATAGATAGGCTGATAGCAGCCAGAAACATCGGGGGGCTATATCGGCTTGTTCCAGGCGATATGCTGGAACTTCACATACCTTCAATCCTGCTTGCCGTAATTGCAGACCCATCGGTAACAACGCAAAAACCAGTGCCCTACCTTTGCAGAGTCTCTGATGACGGCGGTATAGAAATCCCAATGATTGGCCGGTTGAAAGCTGCGGGAAAGACTCTTTCCGAAATAGAGGCCGACGTTATCAATGCCTACTATCCCAGGTATTCACTAAGCAGGCCTTCAATCGTGGCGAGGGTAGCTGAGTACAAAACCGCCAGAGTTTCTATTAGCGGCGCAGTTAATAAGCCCGGCGTCTATGAACTTCGCAGTGACCGGATGTCTCTGGTTTCTCTTATCATGGAAGCTGGCGGCATTGTGGATGAAGGTGCGGCAATCATTCGCATCAATCAGCCGCAACAGATAAAGCCGGCCGGTAGATTTAATTTCTCGACGGAGAATAAACCTTCAAAAAAAATTGATGTCAACCTGTCTTTTAGTCCGGGACCTTCAAGTACCGTTGGAACTCTTTTCGTGCGCAGCAATGGCAGGCTGTTATGCTCAGAATTGCTTGATATAACCAGTGATACCGATCGCCGCGCAGTGATTACCAGGCTCTCAAGGGAAAATGCTGAAGTTCCCGGTGATGATATTATGCTCAGGCTCTGTGAGCTCTCCGAAGTGCTTAAGCCGGGTTCTGGTAATCCGGTCGTTTTAGCTGCTGCGCAGGAAAAAGATTTGCTTGGCATTCTTGAGCCTGAGAGTGAAGCCGCCAATAT
>CAJVYN010000024.1 GCA_913009355.1 uncultured bacterium
GCTGTGCGGATGATTTATAACTGCAGCGGCTCCTGTATAGTAAGCGGCATCGGCAAGGCAGGCTTAATCGGGCGCAAAATCAGCGCAACTCTGGCTTCGACCGGTACCCCGAGCCATTTTCTCCATCCTGCTGAAGCTATCCACGGCGACCTGGGCAGATTACGCAAAAACGATATAGTGATTGTTCTAAGCTATGGCGGCGAAACGGATGAAATTACCCGGCTGATAAATCTGGTCAAGCAGTTAGAGATTAAACTGATAGCAATTACCGGCGAGAACGATTCGACTTTGGGCAAGTACAGCGACGTGGTGCTGTGTATGGGACAGATAGCTGAGGCCTGTCCGCTCGGCGTTGCCCCCAGTGTTTCGACCACCTGCATGCTGGCCATTGGTGATGCTCTTGCCTTTACAGTTATGAAAGCACGTAATTTCAGCGTTGAGGATTACGTCAGATTTCATCCCGGCGGTTCACTCGGCGCAAAGTTAATGACAGTTGAGCAATCAATGATGTTTAAGCCGGGCGAAAAGCTGCCCCTCGTAGAAGTTACCGATACTATAAAGCAATTGCTCGAAAAGACCAGTGATGTAAAGCGTCACGGAGCTGTGATGGTTGTTGATAAAGATGGCAGGTTGGCAGGGATAGTTACCGATGCAGACCTTCGGCGTTTGATGACCAAAGAAGGACAGCTCTGTTTCGAGTTCAAAGTCGGCGATATTATGACATCTGACTGCAAGAGAGTAAGAGCTGATGCCCTTGCCGCAGAAGCGACTGCTCTTTTTCACAAATATAGAATCGATGAGCTTCCTGTGGTTGATGGTGAAAACAAACCCGTCGGCCTAATCGATGTACAGGATATTGTAACAATAAAGGTTGTTGGATAGATAAAGGTGCAAAATGCAGAAATCAGAAGACAGAAGTCAGAATTTCTTACTCCTTAACTTTTTGAATTTTGCATTGTAATTTTGATATTTAATTTTTGATATTTAATTTTACTATGGCAAACCTTGCGGACATACAACTGCTGGTACTGGATGTTGACGGTGTTTTGACGGACGGAACACTGATAATTAACGGTGACGGCAGTGAAAGTAAATCCTTCAATTCACTTGACGGCCACGGGATTCGTATGTGGCGAAGGGCGGGGCTGAAGGTCGCTTTTTTGAGCGGCAGGGCGTCAGAACCGACCAGATACCGAGCTGAGCAGCTTCAGATAGACTATTGTCTCCAGGATTGTCACGATAAACTGCCGGCGATGGAGAAGCTTCTCAAACAGTTGGGGCTTTCGGAGGAAGCAATCGCCTACATTGGCGATGATTTGCCGGATTTGCCGGTAATAAAGTACGCGGGGTTTGGGGTAGCTGTTGCCAATGCGATTGACGAAGTTAAGCAATACGCTGATTACGTAACCACTCATCAGGGCGGCAGTGGCGCCGTACGGGAAGTAATAGAATACATTCTGAAAAATACCGGCAGATGGCAAGAGCTTATGAAGAGGTATTTGCCGTAATGTTAGCGGATAGGAGTAGCGGATAGAAAAAGAAAACTATACGCTATACGCTATACGCTAAACGCTATTAATACGGGGTTGTTATGAGTTCTAACTCGCGAAAATTCTTTATATGGCTTATTTCCTTAGGGGCTGTACTAACGGCATATCTGCTCTATAACCGGCTAAGCAAAATACCTCAGATTGATATTGATATGGAAGCAGGGCCCACTAACACTATTGCCGACAGCAACCTCGGCCAGTCCGACGGCAAGGTCGGAATGATTGGCGATGTCGGGGTCAAGACTATCCAAAAGGCCAGGTACACGCATTTGAATGAGGAAAAGCAGGTTGACCGGGAATTCGGGTTTGAAAAACTTCTGCACGAAATTGGAGACGAATGGGAAATTGAAAAGCCGTATATGAATATTTTTCGACGCAATTTCAAATGTTACATCACAGCAGATAGAGGGAGGGTTCAAGTTGAGACTGCTGTCGGCAGGCCCAGCCCGAAGGATGCGACGCTTACCGGAAATGTGGTTATTCATATCCTGCCTGAGAACGGCAGTAACATCAAAGAAAGCTTTATTTATCTTGACGATATTGTTTTTATCAGTGAAAAATCGCAGTTTTCAACTGCCGGGCCGGTCAAATTTGTTTCAGAAGATGCTCAGCTGCTCGGCACCGGTTTGGAGCTTGTCTATAATGATCAGGCCGGCCGAATCGAATTCCTTAGAATAATTCAGTTAGAGAGTTTGCGCATAAAGACCTCATCAAAGGCATCTTTGTTTTCTAAAACGACACAAGGCAGCAAACTTCCGGTAACAACACCGGAGTTGTCATCGGGCCAAACAGATACTTCGAGCAATAAACCCCGAACAGAGAATCCCGAACCCCGAACTCCGAACAGCTACAGATGTGTATTCAGTAAAAATGTTGTCATTGACACTCCTGAGCAGTTGATTTTTGCCGATGAAGTTATCATCAACAACATACAAAGCGGCAAAGGCGCAAAGCCTGCCCTGAGCGAAGTCGAAGGGGCACAAAGTGGTAAAGACTATGAGCAACGAGTCACGGACAATGAACCACAGGCCGCAAGCAAGGAACAGCAGCCTGTCGATATTGTTGTAACCTGCGACAGTGGTATTGTTGTTACACCAATGGATGTAGCTCGTGAATCGTGGATAGTGAATCGTGAATCCGCCGTTAGGCGTGCTACGCAGGACAACGAATCACGAATCACGGACAATGAACCACGAACCACATTCACTGCTCGAAGAATTGACTATAACGCAATTACTGGCGACGCCGTTGCCGATGGCCCGTCAGAACTTACATTTTACATAAATGACGTAATGGGCGCCGAAGAAATTGCTGTTCCGGTAAAGATAACCGCCCGGGAAAAAGTCGAGTTTTTGCCGGCCGTAAATCAAGTTACCTTTGAAGGCGATACTTTATGCACAATGCTCCGAGATGACCCGAACAGCCAACAGAAGTACACGCTTTCAGCACAGAAGCTTACGGTAAACTTATCCGATTCAGCCGCTGACATTGAATCTCTGGCCGCAAGCGGGGGGGTGGTCAGGCTTGCGACTGTCAAAACAGCAGGGGAAAAGCTGCTCGGCGGTATTGAGCTGAAATGTCGTAAGTTTGATTATGACGGGGGCCAACAAATGTTTTTAGCTGCCGGGCCTGGCATAATAAAAGTAGATAATTCCAGGATATCAGAATCGAATAATATAGATGCGGGTAAATTTAGTTTGCAAAGGCCATGTTGGGCCTTTGTACAGGATTTCAAGAGTCTGCAGTATTTTTTAGAGGCAAATCGAGTTATTGCCGATGCCGGCCGACAGGGAACGCTACGTATTGATTATATCCCTGTTGTTGAAGGCCGGGATGGACAGTATGTTACAGCCACCGCTCGTAAGATAGAAGCCGACCTTACAGAAACTGCTGACGGTCAAACCGGACTTTCGACATTAACCGCCACAGGCCGAATTACTTACGAAGAAGAGGATATTCAATTTGCAGGCAGCAAATTATTCTATGATGCCAATAAATCTACAATGACGGTTCAGGGGGATAAGTCTCAGTCGTGTCTGTTAAACGGTGCCCTTGTTGATGGGATTGAATATGACTTGAAAACCGGCAAAGTCAATGCTGAAATCAGCGGTCCCGGTGTATTGCTTCCAAAAAGATAATCCCACTGTCTTTCAATTGCAGAGTTCCTGCAGGTCGGTTATGTTCAATTGGCTGAGGTGGGCAATAACCTTTTCAGCCGAGGTTAGCTGGTCGGCATCGTAAGAATTTGTTATCGCAACAGTGTGCATTTCCGCTGCTTTGGCGGCTTCGAGTCCCCAATGTGCATCTTCTATCACAATACACTGGTTGTTTGCGATAGGATTGCGGCTTTTTTCGTTGAGCTTTCGCAGAGCCAGCAAAAATCCCTCCGGGTTCGGCTTACCTTTTTTTACCTGCTCAGCGGAAACTATCACCTTGAAGTAAGAACGCAGCCGGGCCTCTTCTAATATCAGTTCAATTTCCGGAAGCAACGCCCCTGAACATATAGCCATTGTTATATTATTCTGCTTGAGCATCGCAAGGAAATCACGCACACCTTCGATTATTCTGCCTTCGGTTTTTGCCAGTTTCTCGAATATATCTTTTTTTTGCTCAGCAAGATTTGTCATTTCCTGCGAATCAACTCCGAGCAGACCTTTATCGACAAGCAGGTTAAGTAAATCAATATCTGTCAGACCGAGGTAATCTTTATAATAATCCTTCGTTGTTATCTCGATACCATGTTTGGCTAACACCTGATTAAAAGAGCGAAAGTGTAGTATCTCAGAATCGGTTATTACCCCGTCGAAATCGAATATAACTGCTCGAAGCATACCTCCCCCTACTCAGCCGGCACAGGCCCGACCAAGGCCTGGTAATCGGTGAATGTTGACCTGTCACCGGTGCGAATCATCTCTGCAAGGGCTGTTATCTTTGGTGTATTTTTGGTTATGTATCTGCGGGCGATCACTGCCTTGCGTTCTTTCATAGGGACTGTATGGCCGTTATTAGGTTGACCGTCTTCAGCGACTGCAACTTCCATATCGACTTTGCTGCTCGCCTGAGCGCAAAACAGGAAGCCATTAATCAAATCTATTGCGATATCGACTAGCGCTCTGCCGTAAAGGTCCATATAATCAGTGCCGGCCTCTTTACAGAAGGCAATTGAGCTTTTCAATCGTTCTGTTCCTTCAGCAAGTTTTTCGAGCAAATCCTTTACTTTGGGGTCAAACTGTTGGCCGGCCAGTTCGGCAATGAATTTTTCGGCTGTGCCGCTGCAGACGCTGCGGACAGCAGCTACAACCTGCAATTGGCTTGTTCCCTCATAAATTGTGGTAATTCTCGCATCGCGGCTGTGCCGTTCGCAGGCGTAGTCCCGCATATAGCCGCTGCCGCCGAGTACCTGCATAGAATCGTAAGTAATACTGTTGCACATCTCGGAACAATAATATTTACTCATAGGTGTCAGCATTGACGCATATCTTTTGTGTTTTCGTGATTCGTTCTTAAGCTGCCTGGCCTCTGCCTTATCTTCAGGGGGATTGGATTCGAGGCGTTTGGCATATCCGAGTTCGATATCTACTACCCGTGAGGTTTCGTACAGAAGTGCCCGGCTGGCCTCGATAGCAATCTTCATATCGATAAGCATATCACGGACTGCCGGCAGCTTTTCAATAGCCACTGCGAACTGTTTTCTGCTGGCGGCATAATCACGAGCTATACGGTAAGCCGCTTCGGCGATACCAAGCGATTGAGATGCAATGCCGATACGGGCGCCGTTCATTAAGGCCATAACATAAGTTACAAGGCCTCGCTGGCGTTCGCCGATTAGCTCACAAGGAGTATTGTCGAAGAATATTTCGCAGGTCGGCGAGCCGTGTATGCCCAGTTTATCTTCCAATCGACGGATGTGGACTGTAGGGCCTCTGTCGCAAACGAACAGGCTCAGCCCCAGTCCTCCGGCCCTGTCCGGCTCACTGCGAGCCAGTACCAACAGCACTTCGCCACAGCCGTTGGTTATGAACCGCTTTACGCCGTGAAGGAACCAGTTGCCGTCATCGTCTGTAAATGCACGCAGCTTAACCGCCTGTAAATCCGAGCCGGCATCCGGCTCGGTCAATACCATTGCACCTGTTACCTTGCCGGCGGCAAAATCATACAGGTATTTCTGCTTGATTTCTTCAGAAGCAAATGCGTTGATAGTTTCGGCAATTCCCTGTAAGCCGAATATATTCATAAGTGAAGCGTCCGCTCGCGAGACGATCTCGGTAGCCATTGAGTAAATAAGATTCGGGAAATTAAGCCCCCCGAATCTATATGGCAGTATAAGGCCCATCACCTCGGCTTTGGCAAGTTTTTCGAGAGACTCGGCGATACCCTTTGCATAAGTTACGGAGCCATCTTCGTTAAGGGTATTACCCTGGCGGTCAACGTCTTCTGCACGCGGTGCGATGAAGTCTCCGCTTAATTGTCCTAATGAATCCAGCACCATATCGTAATTTTGTATTGCCTCATCGGCGTCAGCCGGTGCGTAGTCGAATTCGTTTGCAAACTTAAAGCCATCTTCGCAAACTGCCGCTAATTTGCCCGGCTCTGTATGCCTGAACAAGAATTGTATATCGTCGTTATCCCTGTAAAAGTTCGCCATAACCTATCCTGTCTGTTCAATTTGCCTTTTGGCTTTTTTTATACTTTTTCCTTAATCGCTTTTATCATTTTGGGCACAACAACATTTAGGTCGCCGACTATTCTGTAATGTGCAACGTTGAAAATGGGTGCGTCGGAGTCGTTGTTGATTGCGATAATTTTTTGGCTCTGGCTCATTCCAGCCTGGTGTTGAATTGCACCGCTGATTCCAACGGCTATATACAAGCTGGGCCGAACGGTTGTGCCGGTTTGGCCGACCTGATGGTCGTGGTCGATAAAGCCCAGGTCAACCGCCGCTCTGGTAGCCGCCGGCGCCGCTCCGAGACAATTTGCTAAATCCCATATAAGTTTGAAATTATCCTTACTGCCTACGCCTGCTCCGCCGGCAACGATAATCCTTGCGGCTTTGAGGTCGATTTTCTTCGGGCGCTTGTGTTCCTGGAGAATTTCCAGGGGCAAATCCTGTTGGGATAATTGTACGCTCTCTGTGATAGTTTCGCCTTTTCGATTAACGTCCGGCTCCGGCGGCGGCATCACGCCTTCGCGGACGGTAGCCATCTGCGGCCAGCGTTCGTAATTTATGATAGTAGCGATTATATTTCCACCGAAGGCCGGCCGTATCTGGAAGAGCAGATTTTCGTGCATTTGTCCGTTTTTACCGGGTTGATGGTTGCCGATTTGCAGGTCGGTGCAGTCAGCGGTAAGTCCTGCCTTTACGGCACTTGCAATTCGAGGTGCCAGATCCCTGCCGGCGATAGTAGCCCCGTAAAGTACAATCTGCGGCTCATATTTGTGAATCAAACCGAAGATTACTTTTGCATAGCTATTCGTCTGGTAATTGCCGAGTAAAGGATGTTCCGCCAGATATACCTTATCAGCCCCATAGTGTATTAATTTTGTCGCAAGACCGCTGACGTTGTCGCCTAAAAGGGTGCAAGCTAATTTTACACCTAATGCATCAGCTAAGTGACGGGCCTTGCTCATCAATTCGATGGGCGTATCTTCTATTTGGCCGTTATGCTGCTCGGCAAAAACCCACACTTCACCTTTTTTATTCACATCTATCATAATTCATCTTTCGTCGCGCCTCGCATCGAGTACCTACTCATCCACTCATTCACGCAATAGTTTTATCTTCAATCAGCTCGTGTATCATATCTGAGATTGCCTTCTCGTTTGGCTCAACGTCTTTACTTTCTTTCGCAGCAAGGACAACACTTTGGATACGATGGACTTTAGTTGGTGAGCCACTTCTGCCGCACCAGTTCAAATCAGCCCCGATAAAATCCAAATCACATTGCTTTATCAACAGACCTTTTTCTTCCAGTTCACTGTATTTGTGCTCAATGAGTTCTTTAATATCCGCCTCATCTGCGTTTGGATTTTCCGCCTTGATTTTTTGTTCGACCTCAATCGGCGTACGTGCGTTTTTATATTTCATCATTTTCTTTGCCGCCGCAACTCTCGGCTCATTTGCCTCGCCGGTAACGGTCAGCAGAACCGGAAGAGCACTCTTAACCTGCTGGAAGCCGTTTCCGATATTTCGCCGAACTGTTATGGATTTGTCGGAAAGGTCTATAAGCTCTTCGATGTATGTAATCTGTGTGATACCCAGTTTCTCAGCCAATTGCGGGCCGACCTGTGCTGTATCGCCGTCTATTGCCTGTCTGCCGCAAAGAACGATATCGTAATCAATTATCTTTTTGACGGCACAACTTAGGATATAACTGGTTGCTAATGTATCGCTTGCGGCGCATCGCCGGTCGGTGATAAGTATAGTTTCGTCAGCTCCGCGGAAAAGCGAATCACGAAGAATTTCTGCTGCTGCCGGCAGTCCCATTGTGAGAACCGTTACCTTTCCGCCGAATTTGTCCTTAATTTGAAGGGCTAATTCGAGTGCGTTGAGGTCTTCCGGGTTGAAAATAGCCGGCAAAGCAGAGCGGTTAACGGTGCCGTCATCGTTCATTGCCTGGCCTGTAACCCTCTTAGTATCAGGAACTTGCTTGATTAAAACGGCACAATTATAAGCCACTTGGCGTCTCCTTGTTCAGCTACTGCTTTACTCATATCGATTTTTGAAAAAACATTAGTTTAGCGGGAGCTGGTGCCCAAGTCAACTCTAAAAGCAAGTCGGTTTGGAATCCGATAGAAGTTGTAGAAAAACTGTTAAAATCACAGACCTAAAAAGTCGATTTTATGCAGCAGGGCGGTATCTTTGTAAGTAAGTGATAGATTTTCTTTGACAATGGTTTCGTATAAAACATAATTGACATTTCTGGAGTATCTGTATTAGTGCTGACAAAAAGAAGTAAAGAATAGGCTTTGCTGAGAGGATTGATGACAAACGAAACGAACCACGATACGGTATTCGGCAAAATAGCGGTAGAGCAGAGGCTTTGTACAGACGATGAACTGCGGCATTCGCTTGAGGAGTTGAAGTCTCGCTCTGAGACCAATCCTATGGTACTCAGGGACGTTATGGTTGACCTGGGCTATGTTACGAGGACCCAGGCTGAGAGATTAGAGTCAAGCATAAAGATGAGCAAAGCGGCTGTGCACCAGATTCCAGGGTATAAAATTCTGGGCAAGCTCGGTGCAGGGGCGATGGCTATCGTGTACGAAGCCAAACAATTAAGTCTGAACAGGACAGTTGCGATAAAGGTTTTGCCCAAGCGCTTTAGTGAGAATCCTGAATATGTAGAGCGGTTCTACAAAGAAGGTCAGGCTGCAGGCAAGCTCAATCACAACAATATCGTCCAGGCCTTTGACGTTGGTGAAGCAGGGGGGTATCACTATTTTGTAATGGAGTATGTTGAGGGCAAGACTTTGTACGATGATTTATCGGCGGGCAAGGTTTTTGCCGAAGACGAGGCGCTGGACATAATTATTCAGGTCGCTCATGCACTTGCCCACGCCCATTCTTGCGGCCTTATTCACCGTGATGTCAAGCCCAAGAATATAATGATAAACACTGCCGGCGTGGTCAAGCTTGCTGATATGGGTTTGGCGCGTGAAACAACAGACATCGAGGCAGCACAGACCGAAGCAGGCAAAGCTTATGGAACACCGTACTACATTGCACCCGAACAAATTCGAGGCGAGATTGACATTGACGGCAGGGCCGACATTTACGGCCTCGGTGCAACTTTCTATCATCTTGTAACCGGCAGGGTGCCGTTTATGGCAGATGAACCTGCCAATGTGATGAGAAAGCACCTGAGAGAGCAACTGATTCCGCCCGACCATATAAATACCACTCTTAGCGCCGGAGTATCCGAGGTCATTGAAATTATGATGGCCAAACGTAAAGAAGACCGCTACAACAACGTTGAGGAACTGCTGACGGATTTAGAGGCTATTCGCAGTGGCCAACCTCCACTTCTGGCGCACAAGAGATTTGATATTTCCGTACTTGAGCAATTGGAAAACGGAGAGACAATCGAAGACAAGGAAGAAGTTTACAAAGAAGAGACCATTACGCATTACCGGATTGCGATATTGATTTTAAGCGCAGCGGTGGCAGTATCCCTTTTGATTATTCTTTTCCTTTTGATATTTTAGCTGTATAAGCTGTGAATAGCGAGTCATAAATCGAACTACGAACCACGAGTCACGAGCAACGAGACACAAATTTATGCCCAGAGGCGGCGCACATTTTTCTTCCGAGGAGTTAGCTGAGGTACTCAGTCATTACGACATCGGCGTAATTCACCAGGTAAAGGCCTTATCTGCAGGCGATAGGCGTGCGCCGAAAATGGTGGTCACATCCGAGCAGGGCAAATTCCTTTTGAAACGTCGGCCGAAAGGCAAAGACGACCTGTACCGGGTTGCCTTTGCGCATGCTGTGCAGACTCACTTAGCTGACAAGGCCTTCCCTGTTACCTCCCTGGTGGCTACTTGCGATGAGAACAATACAATCCTGCAATTGGATAATCACATTTATGAGTTTTTCAAATTCATTACCGGCTCCCGCTACGACGGCTCAGTTGAAGCTACTACTGATACAGGCCGGCAGTTGGCTGAATTTCACCGGCACTTAACTGATTTTGCCTGCCCATTGAAGCTGTTGAGGGGCGGTTTCCATGATTCTTCAACCGTCCGCAGGCATCTAAAAACAATTGGATACAACAAAACAACTGCGCCGGACAGGAAATTACAAAAGACCGCTGAGGCATTAGTGATTCTTTATAACAACTCCAGTGTTCGTGTAAACCAGCTTGGATTCGACTCGTGGTCTGAGCAGATTGTACACGGCGATTGGCATCCTGGTAATATGCTCTTTTCCAGGGGCAAGCTGACTGCGGTTCTTGATTTCGATTCGGTTAAGATTGCACCAGCGGTTACCGACCTGGCCAACGGTATGCTGCAGTTTTCTATTGTCGGCAACCGTCCCAATCCCGCCGATTGGCCTGATTATTTCGACCAGGCCAAGCTCGTTCAATTTCTGAATGGCTACCGCAAAGTGATTAAGCTGGACGAAAACAAGCTGAATTCACTGCCTTGTTTGATGATTGAGACGATAATAGCCGAGGCGGTGTTGCCGATAGCTGCTACCGGCTTTTTCGGTCATCTAAGCGGGGCCGATTTTTTAAGGATGATTTGCCGCAAAGCCGAATGGCTGAACAAAAACCGCGATAAACTAATAAAAGCAATAGAATATTAGTCCCAGATACCGTCATCATCGGGAGTCCCTATGACTGAGCGTAGTCGAAGGGCTTGGCGAGATAGGAGAAAATCTACTCGCCATCCGCTTTTTGTTTCGCGTATGCTGCAACGATTTGCTGCTGGACGTTGGGCGGAGTCGGCTCATAGTGGCTAAGTGTCATTGAGTAGCTGCCGCGTCCTCCGGTAACGCTTTTCAACTGGCTGTTATACTGCGTAACCTCGGCTAACGGCACCTGGGCTTTAATAACAATGAAGTTACCGGCTAACATATCCTGGCCGAGCACTCTTCCGCGTTTCGAGGCCAAATCGCCTGCGATATCGCCCATATTCTCTGCGGGGACAGTAATCTCCACATTCACTATCGGCTCAAGTAAAACCGGCTTCGCCTTTTGAAGAGCGTCAATAAAAGCCCCCTTGCCCGCCGCACGAAACGCCACTTCTTTTGAATCGACAGGATGGTGCTTGCCGTCATAAACGGAAACTTTTATATCCTGCAGCGGGAATCCTGCAACGACACCGTTCTGCATTACATCCCTGACGCCCTTGGCAACAGCCGGCTCGAATTGGCCGGGAATTGAAGCGCCAAAAATATCCCAGCTAAACTGCAATGGCGGCTCAGAATTGCGATCAGCCGGTTCCACACGGAGGTAAACTTCGCCGAATTGGCCTGCTCCGCCGCTCTGTTTTTTATGGCGGTAATGCCCCTCAGCTTTTGCGGAAATTGTCTCACGGTAGGGAATCTTTGGTTCCTTCGTATTTACCGACAGCTTAAAGCGTTTTTTCATCTTCTCCAGCATAACCCGCAGGTGCAAATCACCAAGTCCGCTTATCACCAATTCTTTTGTCTGTTGGTCATGGGCAACCTTGAAGCACGGGTCTTCCTCGCACAGTTTTTCAAGTGCCGTTCCGATTTTTTGCTCGTCTCCTCTTGTAGCCGGTTCAAGTGCCAAAGAAAACATTGGCTCAGGCACAGCCGGTATATCAAATTTGCCTGCTGCCCGGCCGTCGTGGACAAGATCGCCGATTTTGAGTTCTTCTATCTTGGCTAAAGTTATAATGTCGCCGGCCAATCCAAATTCTATTTCTTTGTTTTCCTCACCCTGTGATTTTAAGATATGGCCGGGGCGAATACCTTTTTTCTCATTGTTTCGCAGCATGTTGGTATCGGACTTGATTGTACCGCTGAATATACGGATGGCTGAGTACTTCATATTTGACCGTGGGTCAAAGCCGACACGAAATACCAATCCAGCCAATGGGCCGGAAGGCTCAGCGGCCAGTTCTACTGTCTGCTCTCCATCTTTAAGCTGAACAGCGTTTGCTTCAAGAGGAGAAGGTGTGTATTTTACAATAATATCCAAAAGCTGTTCCAGCCCTATTTCTTTGCGGGCATTGGTAAAAACTATGGGGATAATTGTTCCGGCTTTCATGGCCTTTACGAACACGGAGCCTATTTTTTCGGCAGAGATTTCTTCGCCGCCAAGGTAGCTTTCCATAAGTTCATCATCAGCCTCGATAACACTTTCGATTAAATCGGTATGAGCTTGAGCAACATCACCCACGGGCGAATCGCCGGTTTTGTTTTCAATACAGTCGATAACCGATGCCTTGTCCGCTGCAGGAAGATTGGCACAGCGGCATTGCAAGCCGAAAGTTTCCTGAATATTTTTTACCAGTTCAGGTAGGTCAATATTTTCAGCATCGATTTTATTTACAACGAAAAGCTTCGGCATATTAGCTTCTGCAGCTAATTCAAACAGTTTGCGGGTATTGGTTTCTATACCTGCTGCTGCGCTAATTACAACGACTGCTGTCTCGGCAGCCGGTATCGCCTGATAGCTGGGCCGATAAAATCCGGATAGCCCGGCGCATCAATGATATTGATGAGTTTACCGCCGTGCTCAGCGTGGGCTATCGCCGAGGCAATAGAATGCTGGTGTTCTTTTTCCTCATCGTAGTAATCGCAGATGCTGGTTTGCTCATCAACACTTCCAAGACGGTTTGTTGCACCGGTTTTGTGTAGTATTGCCTCGGTCAGGGAAGTTTTACCGCTTCCGCCGTGCCCTAAAAGAACTATGTTACGAATATCGCCGGTATCAGCCACTTTACAACCTCCAAAACCTTATTCCCTTATTTCTTTATTTCCTTGTTCCCGCTGAAACTCACAATGATACAATAACTGAGGTATAGAGGACAAGGATTTTTTTTAGGCTCTTTAGGGCTTAATGACCAATTGCCAACGAATGGTTAAGCATCTTCCACCATGATTATTTCAACTACATCCGCAAAAAATTTACTTTTGTGCCTGTGTCTTTCGCCCGCCGGTATAAACACTGCGTTACCTGGACCAAACACAGTAGTTTTTCCATTGAAGTCTATTTTTCCATTTTTTTTCTTCAGCTCTTAAATAAAAAAAAAACAGAAAAGTTGTAATTTTTTTATAGTCTGCGTTGGCTGGCGGCGAGGGCGATTTTATTGGACATTGATGAAAGCCTCGAAAGCCGTTCGTTGGCTCAGGCCATATATTGTGCTCGAAGCAAAGGCGATTCTGCTATATGGTGGTTCGGGTTATAGGGCGTTACCGGCTGAGCCGGCCGGCCGGCTAAAGAAAAGAAGTTCACCCTGTCGATATTCGGGAAGTTGAGAGGGTTTTTTTCTTATGAGTTTTGAAGGATGTATGCGTATGAGTAAAAGGGAGTTAATAGACTGCATTTGCGAAATCAACAGAAGTGCCAAGCCGAAATTTCTCGCCGGTTTCTCTGAAGAGGATTTGAGCACTTATCTGGACCATCTGTTGGAATTAAATTTGGAAGAATTGGTCGTTAGCTGCTAAATTCGTGTCTCGTTCTCCGTAGTCCGTAATCCACAGGATGCCTTACGGCAGGACTTTACAGGAGAACACCTGACGGCGGAGATACGTTTCACCTATCGCTACAGTGGCTCGATACGGCGGACGAGACACGAATTTTACGAACTACGAACTTGTTTCATCATCCCGATAGTTGGGCTATTTGATGAGGAAACCTTCGTATTCTTTAAACCCTGCAGTCATCTGCGAATCGGCCGGCTGAACCAGTGTAATAATTGCATTTCTCTTTGACTTAACTAAATACAGCACATAAAACTCTGATATGTTTTGCGCCTGCTCCGTTAGCCAGACAGTATCGGGAAAAGCTTTTGCGACCGAGCCGTCTTCAGCAATGGTAAGGCCGTCTGCTATATCTTCAGCAGTAAGCGAGCAGTAATCAACCTCATAAACGACCTGGTCGTTCACTTTACCTGCAGCGATAATACCTACGGGGCGGTGAATCAAGCCGGACAATTCTACAAGGACCGGCAACTGCTCCGCTTTTATTGCCACACCGGTAGGGGGGTTGTTACACTTTAGTGAAAGTAATCTATAGCCACTGAGAGGTTTTAACATTGCAGGGATGCCCTCACGTTTTTCCTGTGACTTTCTTCGAGATTCAGCATCCTCTTGAGTTGATTCTTCTATTTTTAGCTTGGCTCTGACGTAGTTAATTTTGCCGTCCTCGAACTGGGCTGGCTTGATGCTGTCGGCTGTTTGGGCACTTTGCCACTGGTTTATATCGTTTATTTTAAGTCTTAGGCCGGCTAAGAGTTCGGGCCCTGCAGCTAATTCAATACCGTAAACTTTGGCTGAACTGATGGCTTCAAGTTCTGCAATATCTGTTGCACATTTGGATAATTGAATGAAGAACACTGCTGGTGGGGCCTGTTCAGCGGTTACGGGTGGCGGCACCTCGGCAATATTATTTTGTTTGAACTCGACCAGCACGGGCAGATAATCTTTCGGCACATAAAAAACGAAATCTATCCATTTTACTTTACCGTCGAAATCGGAACGTTCTAATTTTATCTGGTCATTTAATCGTTTTTCCTGTAGCTGGTTTGCCGTTTTCAGGTATCCAACGGGGTAAATGTTTTTCCCTTTTCCAGTGAGCGGGTTTTCAGCATAGTTTTTTTGTTTGCAGATTAACCTTAATTGGGAAAGTGTAAACGTACCCGCATCCTTTACCGCTTTTTTCTTTATTCCCACCCGCACGATTGTAAGGTTGTGCCCGCTTTTCGGTGATACCGGCTTGCCTTTCGAGTCTTTTATATCCTGAGGGGCCGGCCATGCGGCCTTTTTCGTCGGTATTTCTATTGCTTCGGAGCTGGTGGCAATTGATATGTCGTCAGCAATGTTGTGCCGATTCAAAAAAACCTGGTCGAGAAAGGCCGGATGTAGAGCGGCAAAACTTCTTTTTCCGCTGAAGCTGCCGTTACTTACAATATTGAACCATCCTGTTGCAAAGCCATCGGCATTCAATAATACCTTATTGGGCTTTTGGGCATCAGGGTTGGTTGCGTCAAAGCGTTGGTAAGGGTATTTGTTTGCTAAAGGTGCCATTGCAAGGACTGTAAGCAAAAGTCCGGACAGGATAAGGCCCAAAAAAATACCGCAGACAATGCGTCCGATACGCTCAGGCCAAAGTCCAAAATTGATAGGCTGGCGAGTTAACCGGCTGGAAATTGTCTGCAGAATGGCAAAAGCCAAAACAAACAGCAGCACAAAAGATAACGGCTGCGCCCAGGGTACAAAAGCAGGGTAACGGCTCACAAAGACATCTGCTAAAATCTCGAAGTAGCTGAACGCAACTATAGCTGCACAGATGGTAATTATTACTGTTGTGAATGATTTAACGAACGTGCCCTTTAGATACTGTTGAGCAGCACAACCTAAAATAACTAATAGTACAAGTAAGCCGGCCATTACAACCTCCCCAATTTATCAGTAGCTTGCGTCCCGTGGCCCGGGGCACGAGTCACGGGGCCAGTTTTCTTTTTTGACGTTGAAAATACTCTAATCATTTCGTTTACAGCTGTTGTTCCATCAATAACTTTTCTCAGTGCCTGCTCCTGCAGATAAAGCATTTTAGCACGTCTGAACTGCGTGCCGATTTCTGACAGTGATTTTGACTTTTTTATGACGTTTCTTAGCTCATCATTTATTGTGATAATTTCAAATACCCCCATTCTACCGACAAAACCTGTCCCCTGGCAATTCTCACAGGTTGCCGGCTTGCCGTGCTTGTCGTACTGCACTTTACCGGGGCGGTAAAATACCTTTGCTTTTTCAGCGGGGATATTGAACTTTCTAAGAAGCTCTCTATTCGGCTCGTATGCCTGCTTGCATTCGTTGCAAAGTTTTCTGAGTAGTCGTTGGTTGCTTATGCCCATGAGGGTATCAGCAACAAGATTTATGTCGCCGACCAATTTCATCCATCTGCCGAGTGCGCCTATTACGTTATCCGCTTCGAGTGTAACATATACGATTTTGCCGTTCTTTGCAGCTGTACAGGCAATTTGGGCTGTTTCAGCATCCTGGCAATCAGCAATACCAACAATATCCGGCTCCATTCTTATCATTGCCTGCAATTTTTTGGCGTATGTAGTTGTGCCCGTGTCGCTGATACCGAATACGTTTTGAGTTACATTTGGCAGCTCGACTGTAGGCTGTCTTTCGAGCGTGTTTATACTGTTAATGAAAGCGTCATGATTTCTGAGCAGTGCGTAAAATGTGGTTGTTACACCGGTCTTTTTGGTCCCGGCTATGATGAACAGGCCTTGTTTTACCTCGCTGATTTTATTTAGCTGTTCGTATTGGTCGGGCGTCAAGCCGACATCGATTAACCTGATTATATTCTGTTGAGTTGCTTGTTTAAGTCTAATCTGCTCGCCTGCAGTTGAGCCGGCAGTGGTTATTTCCCACTCGGTATTCTCTTTGTTCCGGTAGATTCTGAACTTTCCTTTTTGTGGTTTTCGCCTTTCGTTAATGTCCAAATCGGCAAGGTTTTTTACAAAGCGAATGAAATACTCCATCTGTTCTTTGGTTATAGCTGGCTGTTTTAACGCTGCACCATCGACATAGTAGATTACATTATAGTTCTGGTGCGTTGGGGAAAACATAATATCGCTTGCCCTTCGCCATGTGGCATCGGTAAAAATATCGTATGCTACCTTATAGCCGAAAAAGTCCGGCGTTTTGGGTTCAGGCATAGGAACTTCATTGTTGTTGGCTGTTATGAAAAGAAGACTCTTGAGGGTATCGAGTTTCTTTGTTTCGTTGGCGAACAGGCCTTTAATGTGCTCAGCGGTCAGAACTTTATCAAACTCAGGGACTCTGGCATTGCGGTGCATTACATAACTGATAGATATAGCTGCTACGGCTATCAGGTAGAACAGCATTCCGATGATAAAAACAGGGATGAGCAGCCAAATTATTGCTGCTGCGGCTGCTGTACCGAAAACAGTAGCCGTCCAGAAGACCTCTTCGGTTCCCACTGTCTTGGTATCCTTGTACACCCAGCTAAGCAGCGGCAGCCATAAAAAAAACAATATCAAAAAGACAACAAGCTTAATTATGGATATATAGCCGCTGTATTCGACAAAACTCAATGGTAAATCCGACATAAGATAAGAAGCTCCATTTTAGTTTTGAGTGTGACTTATAGCTCAAAACTCATAACTATAATATGCCACTGGTACTGGTTCTGATACCCTTTAGTGCCATTTTTAGTTCTTCTATATTCGGTGCATATCTGTATGCTTCCTTTGGTTCTATGCTTCCTTTTTTCACCAGTTCGCAAAGATTAGATGTAAAATCCTGCATACCTTCGTTTTGACAGCTTCGTATAATACTGGTCAAATCGACCTCACGTTCTTCAGAAATCAGTTTTCTAACGGTTGAGTTTGCAATAAGTATCTCGACAGCGGGCACTCTGTCCACGCCTTCATCGATGCTCGGCAGCAATACCTGGCTGACGATTGCTTTAATTGCCAAACTTAAAGCCTGTCTTATCAGGCCTCTTTCGCTTTGCGGGAACAGGTCTAAAAGTCGTTGAACAGACTGCGGAGCATTTGCCGAGTGCATTGTTCCAAAAACAAGATGCCCGGTTTCTGCGGCTCTCATTGCGGCTGTGACGGTTGAGGCATCACGCATCTCACCAACGAAGACTATGTCAGGGTCTTGTCGCATCAGATTTTCTAATGCTTCATTGAAGCTTTTTACATCGATACCGATTTCTCTTTGTGACACGATTGATTTTTTGTCTTTAAAGAGATACTCGATAGGGTCTTCAATTGTAACTATATGTACGGAGCGTGTACGGTTTATATAGTCTATCATTGCTGCGATGGTCGTGGTTTTGCCACATCCGGTAGGGCCTACCACGAGTATTAACCCCTGGCCGCCATCAGTTATCTTTTCCAGTATCGGCGGCAGGTGCAAACTTTCAAATGGCGGGATGTCGGAGCTTACCCGTCTTGCGGCAAGACTAATCATACCTCGCTGGCGAAATATGTTTGTTCGGAAACGATCCTCATCGCCGATTTCGTAGGCGAAGTCGATATTGCCCTTTTTTAGAAAAAACTCTTTCTGCGCCGGACTGAGTATGCCAAAAACCAGATGCTCCATTCTTTCTTCAGTTATAGATCGGAAGAGCACACGTCTGAACTCCAGTCACATTCCTTTATCTCGTATGCCGTCTTCTGCTTGAAAAAAAAAAAAA
>CAJVYN010000025.1 GCA_913009355.1 uncultured bacterium
GAAGGTCTGGAGCGATTGTGCCAGGTGTCCAAAACAGCAAAATTGCGATGAAACAGCCGTTATAAAAAGTGAGCTAAAGTGAACTAAAGTGAACTAAAGTGAGCTAAAGTTAAAAAATACTCCACAACTTTAGGCACTTTACATTTTAGGCACTATTCAGCCTATCTGGCGTCTTTGGAACAGGGCGATGGCCAGCAAAAGTATGGCCGTTGTGTAACACAATGCGTATGAAGCACTTATTATAATATACTTTAGCGGGACGTCACTTCCTTCGTAAAGGGCGTCGCTTATCCAGAAAATCTGCAGATTCGGCACCGAAAAGTAACATATTTTGGCCCAAATTCTGGTCTTGGCCAATTCCCCGAATGCCCAATCACTTACGAGACCCAATAGAAAAATTCCAACACAAGCCGAGAGCGTTACCACTATGTTAAACCTGGCAGAAAGCGCCACCGCCAAAGCTGTAATTATAATCGCAGCTAAGAGCAGCAATACCGCCCCATAGACATCCAGTGTGTTTATACCGTTATCCTGGGGGTTGAACTGCCAGTTGCGGTCAATAAAATATAAAAACACAATGCTTAGTGTGGCGAATATACCAGCTAATACTATGGCTGTTGACGAAAATCTCCAGTCATAGGCATAGTTAAAAAAAGCAGTTAGCAAAAATGTCAGGACTACGGCAACCCCTGCAGTGCTCAGAACCGTCCAATCGATCGTGTCCGATGCCGTTGCAAGGACACCATGCCTGATTGCCATCAGCAAAGCGATAGTGCAAATATAATGTGCCAGCACCACAGCGGCGGCCACGCCGAAAAATTTTGCAATAATGAATACCGGACGTTTGACCGGCTTGCTCAAAACCGTAATTATAGTCTTATTCTCGATTTCCTCAGCCACAGCCCCTGAAGCGGAAAAAATTGCTATGAACAAGCTGGCCAAAAATAGCGTAGATAACCCCATCTCACGTAAGAGCTTGTTATCGTCGTCCATCGTGTACATCGTCAGAGACGGACTTATAAACAGTAAAAACAGAGCGGCGATAATTATTATGGCATAAACCGGCTGTCTAAGTGTCTCTATGAAAGTGTTTTTTGTTAGTGTAAATAATTTACTCATTGTTTCGGGGCATAATTTTTTCGCAATTGTTTCTATACCAAAATAGTGTTTATTGTTATATTATACGACCTCTAATTTGTAAAGAGCTTATATACATATTAGATAGATACTATCTTACGTGTTTTTTTGTTCAAATGACAGGACAAGAGGAAAGAGATGACAATATCATCCAAATCTGCTGAACGGACAGCTTGCGTGTCCCTGATTTTGAGTGTAGTGTTTTTTTTCATCACCTTTTTTATGGGCCGATGGAGCGGTTTTTTTGCGGTTTATGCAGCCGGTTGGCTGATCCTCTCGGCTGCTTCTGTTTGGTTTGTTTTGTGCTTGCAGTTTCATCAACGCAGCCTGGCCGAGCAGGAAAAGCTCGATATGAGCCAGTTGGCCAAGGGTGAGCAGGACTCTACAATTTTTCGAGCCGGGGATGAACAGGCCTCTATGTTTGCCGTCGCTCAACGCCGGCTTCAATTGCTCGAAAAATGGTTCCTGCCTTTTTTTTCAGCGACTATAGCTATTTATCAAATAGGTATCGGACTGTATCTGCTGAAAACTGTTGCTGCTGTTGTCGATATTTCGCCGAAACAGCCTTTGATTTGTGCGATTTGTATGACAGCTATAGCGTTTGTCAGCTTTTTAGTTTCCCGCTACGCTACCGGTATGTCAGCTGAGTTGCAGTGGAAGCCCTTAAGAGCCGGCGGCAGCATATTTCTTGGTATAGCTATTTTATGTTTTGCATTGGCGATAGCCTTGGCACTGGCACAATTCAAGATTTTTGTCGTAGTAAATATAATCGGCTGGGTAATTCCGGTCTTGCTGCTTGCACTTGGCGCAGAAACCGCCCTGAATGTCGTCTTAGACGTATATCGTCCGAGGCTGAAAGGCCGATACAGCAGAAGCGCTTTTGACAGCAGGCTACTGGGGATTATAAATGAGCCTGGCAGAATATTCCGTACCGCAGCAGATGCCCTTGATTATCAGTTCGGGTTTAATGTCTCGCAAACCTGGTTTTACAAGCTGCTCGAAAAAGCGGTTGTGCCTTTGGTTTTACTTGCTGCCCTTACGCTGTATCTGTTGAGCTGCATTGTTGTAGTAGCCCCCAACGAAGAGGTGATAATAGAGCATTTCGGAAATCCTACAAAAACTGTTGGACCTGGGTTGGCTTTTAAGAGGCCCTGGCCGATAGATATTGCCTATAAATATCCCACGAAAAAAGTTTCGGAAATCAACATTGGCTTTGTGCCGAAAATCAATCCGAAGACTAAGGAAGCCAAATCTGAACCACTGTTGTGGGGCAAGGCCCATTACGAAAAAGAGGAACTTTTGCTCGTCGCCAGTGGGCAGGCGGGCGACAAAGCCACTGCTGGAGCTGTCCCTGTGAGTCTTGTTGCGGCTGTTGTTCGCGTTCAATATAAAATAAAGGACTTGTATTCTTTTATTTATAAAAATAAGGATTCTGAGAAACTGCTTGAGTCCATTTGTTATCAGGAACTTACAAGATTTGCAGCCGGCGCAAAAATTGAAGTTGATGACGGCGATGATATGAACCAGAGCCTGCTTGGAGCCGGTCGTTCCGGAGCCGGTCGCATTTTAACTGATAGAATTCAAGCCGCAGTCGATGAAGCCGGCTTGGGCGTAGAAATCATATTTGTGGGCATGCAGGGTATTCACCCGCCGACCGAAGTTGCAGCAGATTATCAAAAGGTCGTTGGCGCCATTCAGGCGAAACAGGCAATTATTCTTAATGCCAAGGCATATCGCAATAAAATTTTAAGTGCTCTTGCAGGCTCGGTGGAAGAGGCTAATAAGCTTTACAGCCTCGCTGCTGAATATCAAACCGCCAAAGAGAAAAATGACCCCGAGCAAATTGAAAAACTCGGCGGTTGTTTAGACACAGCTTTCGCGGAAGCGAAGGGCGATATCTTTACAACCTTAAGACAAGCCCAGAGTTACGCCTTCGAGAAGGCGACGCTTGCTCACGCTACCGGACAGCGATTTGCCGGCCAGTTTAAGGCGTATAGTGCTGCGCCGGAAATTTACAAACGCCAGCTTAGGTTGTCGGTCTTCGAAGAGGCCCTCGATAATATACGTAAGTTTGTTGTGGTAGCCGATAAGAATGATATGCAGATTTTCGAGATTGATGTTAAGGAAAAACTAACACCAAGTTTGTATGAATTAAGTGGCTTTGAGGAGAACAGCGGAAAATGAAAAATATCGCCATTACAATTTTTGTCGTGTTGATAGTCACAGTTTTAGCGATGTATCTTGTTTCCTTCCAGGTAAGGGAAACAGAATCCGCACTGGTGACAAGATTCGGCAAGCCCACCCGAGAAATTACCGAGCCAGGATGGTATTTCAAATGGCCGGCGCCAATCGAGAGAATACGTAAATTTGATTCACGTATGAGGGTTTTCGAAGCAGAACTCGGTGAGACAACAACCAAAGGCGCTGTGCCGATTATCGTAAATACTTTTATCGTTTGGAAAATTGCCGAGCCGCTGGAATTCTTTAATGCCGTTGGAACTGTCAGAGAAGCTGAAAGTAAATTGCGCAGCCAGCTTGGTGACACGCAAAACAAGGTGATTGGTCAGCATTACTTTTCTGAATTTGTAAACAGTGACCCGGCAAAAATAAAATTTGACCGGATTCAAGCCGAAATGCTTGCCGATATTAAACAGTCTGTCAGAGCCGATTACGGTATTGAAATCAAGACCCTCGGTATCAAGCAGCTCAAAGTCAGTGAAGATGTCAGCAAGGATGTCTTTGAACGAATGAGTGCTGAAAGAAATCGTAAGACTTTAGCCACTATTGCCCAGGGAAATGCCCAGGCAACCCGGATAAAAACCGACGCTGATTCGAAAAGAACAGAGTTATTAGCCGCTGCGGAGGCAAGAGCAAAGGCAATACGAGGTCAGGGCGACGCCGAAGCTGCAAAATACTATAAAATGCTCGACGCCGACCCTGAGCTTGCAATGTTCCTGCGTGACATCGAAGCCCTTAAGAAGATATTAGCGGAAAGGTCAACGCTTGTCTTTAGCGCTGATACAGAACCTTTCAAACTATTAAAGGAAATCCCCAACATTAAACCGGCGAACCGGGGAAAGTAATAAGGACCTGAAGCGTGAAGCGAGATACGAAAAACGAATTCAGCCCCTCGGAGGGGCGGGACGAGATACGAGATACGAATCAGCTTGATGCCGCCGGTTCGTCCTTGTCCGAGGCATTGCAAGTCAGCTTTATTATCCTCAAGATAATAATGATTGTGCTGGTTATTGTTTTTTTGGCCTCGGGCTTTAGAACAGTTGGTTCTGATGAACAGGCGTTTGTTCTGAGATTCGGAAAGATTCGCGGCGCAGGTGAGGACAGAATCCTCGGGCCGGGACTGCAGTGGATATTTCCATATCCAATAGAGGAAATTGTAAAAATTCCCGTAGCCAAAAAGGTGAATTTAGCCGTCAACTCGTTTTGGTATTACCAGAGCGCCTCTGAGATGCTTCCCCAGAAGATAAAAGCAAGACGTGACGTAAAACCGGTGCTGTATCCTACACGTGACGGCTATTGCATTACGCGAAGTGAAAAACAAAAGCAAACCGTCGCCGACTTTGCCGGCAGCGACTACAATATCGTCCATTGTAAGTGGCAGCTAACCTATCAGATTGATGACCCCGAACGTTTCTTTAGAAATGTTTATGTCCGAAATGTAAAGCCCGGGGAAATTTACTTCGATGTTATAAGAGAAAGCATAACACCGTTTTTGAAAGACCTTGTCGATGGTGCGGTTGTAGCCACAATGGTTAACTATACCATTGACGAAGCGATTTCCAGCCAGGATAGAATACCAAAACACGTTAAGAAATTACTGCAGGAAAGGCTCGACAAAATAGAAAGCGGCATAAAAGCCGTATCGGTACAGCTCACGGCCATAACATGGCCCCGGCAGGTCGATTATGCATTCCTGGCCTCCATCAAGGCAAGTCAGGGAAGTCAAAAGGCCATCAGTGAAGCCAAAGGCTACGCTGAGAACACTCTTAACGAAGCCGCCGGTCCGGTTGCTGCGAAGATTCTTGCAGTTCTTAAAAAAGATAAAACTGTTAGTGAACAGGAAAACGAGTTGTTGTGGACTCAGTTAGCCGGCGCAGCTCAGGAGAAAATTGCCCAGGCTCGGGCCTATCGAACCAAGGTTGTGGAAACCGCCAAAGCCAATGCCGAATATTTGCAAAAGATACTGCCCGAATATCGAAAACGTCCGAAACTTGTTATTCAGAAAATTTATCAGGATGCCATAGAGTATGTCCTTAACAACACAGATGAGAAAATAATTATTCAATCTACCGAAGGCGCCAGAGGCACAGAAATCAGAATCCTCTTAAACAGGGACCCGATGATAAAACCAAGGGATAAGGGTAAGAAGTAAGAACGCAATACGAGTATTGTGTATCGAGAATCGAGATACGAGATTATGGCTCATCAACATTTACATTTCAAGGAAGATATTGCCGCTGAACATACTCACGGCAAGCAGATTCGTATAAGTATGGCTTTGTTAGGGACATTGGCCGGCGGAGTGCTGCTGATAAACAGCCGGCTCGCCGGGTTTTTTTATGGCAGCGATAGTTTCAATACCGAGTTTTTGGCTATGTCCGCCGCAATACTGCTCGGTGTCCCCATCGTGTTTCACGCAATAAAGAGCCTTATAAAAAGACAGCTGCATATGGATGAACTGGTGGCTCTTGCAGTAATCGCCGCCTTTGCCACTCAGAACTACGTTACCGCAGGTATCGTAGCATTTTTTATGCTCTTAAGCGAACTCATTGAAACCCGCACAGCCCTTGGCGCTCGAGCTTCAATCGAATCTCTGATAAAGCTGACACCTACAAAGGCAAATCTGCTCGACGCTGAGGGTAGTGAAAGAGAAGTAAAAGTTAGTTCCCTTCAGCGTAGCGATTGCATCCGTATCCGTCCCGGCGATAACATACCTGCCGACGGCGAAGTTACGAAAGGACTAAGCTCGGTTAATGAAGCCACGATAACCGGCGAATCCCTGCCCGTCGATAAGGTTCCGGGAATGCAGGTTTTCGCCGGCACAAGTAACCTTACCGGCGTGCTGGATATCACCGTAACCAAAGCCGGCAAAGATACAACTCTCGGCAAGGTTCAGTCGCTGATTATGGAAGCTGAGCAGACAAAAATACCGATTATGCGAATAATCGACCGCTATATTAAGTGGTATATACCAACTATCCTGATGATTGCAGGAATAGTTTTGTTTTTCACCGGTGATGTCAGCAGGGCGATTACTATACTTGTTATTTCCTGTCCCTGCGCGTTGATTCTGGCGACTCCGACTGCTATGGTGGCGGCAATCTCCGCCTCGGCCCGCTTGGGCATCCTGATAAAAAATGTCGCAGACCTCGAAGTTGCAGGAAGAATGACCGCTATGGTATTTGATAAAACCGGTACTTTGACCACAGGCCGACTCTATGTAACAAAGCTCACGCCAGCCGAAAATATTGACCCCTCCGAATTATTAGCTGTTGCCGCCTCTGCGGAGCAGATGAGTAAACACCCTGCGGCAAGAGCGCTGCAGGATGTAGCCAAAGAGGCGAGTCTGTCTTTATCTGCACCGGATAATTTTCAGGAAGTACCTGGTAAAGGAGTAACAGCCGTGGTCGGTTCGGCCAGGGTTATGGTCGGCAGAGACAGTTTTCTGAAGGAAAACAATGTTGATACAAGCGCAGTCCCCGATCCGAGTCTTCACGAGGAGCAGGGTTTTAGCACACTTTATGTAGCAAAGGATTCACAGTGCATCGGCTGGATTGGTCTGCAGGACAAAACAAGGCCCAAGGCCAAGCATGCCGTCAGTAAGCTGTTTGATATCGGCATAAAAAGGGTAACTATGCTCACCGGCGACAGGGACGAGGTCGCCAACCGTGTTGCTGCTGAATTAGGCTGTACCGATTTTAAGGCACATTGTCTGCCTCAGGACAAACTTTCGATTGTTGAACAAATTAAAAAAGACGGCCATACCGTTGTTGTCGTTGGAGACGGAATAAACGACGCACTTGCTTTGGCTGCCGGCGACCTTGGAATCGCTATGGGCGCTGCCGGCAGTGATGTGGCCATAAACTCCGCTTCGATAGCCCTGATGAGCGATGACCTTGAAAGGTTACCTTTCCTTGTCCAGCTTTCTCGAAAAACAAGAAAGGTTATCAATCAAAATCTTGGCTTTGGAATAATGTTTATTATTCTTGGTGTCGTTGCAGCATCGGCGGCGTGGTTGACGCCGGTTTATGCAGCGATGCTGCATTTTGTCGGCTCATTACTCGTTGTTTTTAATAGTGCTCGGCTTGTCCGTTACGGTGAGGAGCTTGACCACAAACCAATAGAAGCGTGACCTGTTGTCTGTAAGCCGGGGCACGAAACACAAAAGGCGAACTATGGAATACGCAGTTGAAACATTTTCTCTGACGAAAATTTTCTCCGACTGGTGGGGTCGGAACAAGGTTTATGCCGTTGACGACCTGAATTTACAGATTCGGTACAATGAGGTATTCGGCTTTTTGGGGCCGAATGGCTCAGGCAAGACGACCACCCTGAAAGTGCTGCTCGGCTTACTTTATCCGACAAAAGGAAAAGTCATTGTGCTGGGCGGCGACGGCTCTGACCCCAAAATCAGCGCCAGGATTGGGTTTCTACCCGAAGAGTCCTATCTTTACAGATATTTGAACGCCCGTGAAACCCTGGATTTTTACGGTAGATTGTTTGGTCTGGAGCGCCAGGTGCGGAAGATGCGTATCGAGGCCCTGCTTGATATGGTCGGGTTAAAAGCCGTTGCAAACAGAGCGGTCGGAACGTTTTCGAAAGGTATGGCGCGCAGAATCGGCCTGGCACAGGCGCTGATAAACGACCCTGACCTGTTGATATTGGATGAGCCGACAACCGGGCTTGACCCTATCGGAACAAGACAGATAAAGGATTTAATCCTGGAGCTTGCAAAACGCGGTAAGACAATTTTGCTTTGCAGTCATTTGCTTGCCGACGTTGAAGATGTATGCGATAGAATCGCAATTCTCTACGGCGGCAAAATCCAGGCCAAAGGGCACGTCCGCGACCTCCTGCAGCAAACAGGTAAAAGACAAATTACTACCGGCTCTATTAGTGATGCCGCTGTTGACAGGATAAAGCAGATAGTTCAGGAAGAACATGCTGACTGCGTTGTAACCTCCCCAATGGACAAGCTCGAGACGTTTTTCATTAAAACCGTTGCTAAAGCTGGCCAGCAGGGCCGGCCCACGAGTGGTGTTGTTTCGGACGGTACCACGCAAATCAGCGATTTTCTTGTCTCCCAGTCTGCCGAAGAATCACGGCGGACCGAGATACTCGACAAATTAGTCTCGGCACCAGTATCCCGAGAAACTTCCACAAAGCATGTAACAGCCGTGCAGGCCGGAGCCGTTGAAACTTCTGAAACCGAACCTCAAAAGGAGTTGCTCAGCAAACTAACCGAGCCGGCTAAACCCGCCAAATCCAAACCCGTCGTTCGAAGTGAGAAAGTTAAAGCAGAGCCGGTTGTCCGCAGGACTCCTGTCGGAGAACCGCAAGCTGACCGGGAGCAGCAGGAGCAGATAAAAAAGGACGTTTTAGACCGGCTCACAGGAAATGGCGAATAGAAGTTAACTGACAATTCCACAATGCCAATTGTAAATCGAAAATCGGAAGTTGAATGATGCGTAGTATCTGGGCTGTTGCCACAAATACTATAAAGCAGGCCCTGCGGATGAAAATTGCCGCTGTCTTTATAATCCTCTTAATAGTCCTGCTGCCGGTGATGGGTGTCGCTATGACAGGCGATGGTACCCTTAAAGGCAGGCTCCAGGCTTTTGTAAGCTACGGTCTGTCCCTAACCAGTTTTTTGCTCTGTTTGCTCACAATAGCGGTCTCGGTCTATTCGCTAACGAGCGACTTTCAGCAGAGACAAATATATACTGTTCTTACCAAGCCCATTCGCCGTTTTCAGTTTCTTTTCGGTAAGCTGCTCGGCGTAATGTTATTGAATACAGCTTTGCTCGTTCTGTTTTCAGCCATAATATATGCCATTACTATCTATACGCCGAAATTTTCCGGTGCGACCAAAGCCCAGCTTACACAACTCAACAATGAGTTTTTCACCGCCCGTGCCAGCCTGACACCAGCCGAAGTCGATGTTACCGACGAGGTGCTTGATACCTACAGGAAACTCGAGAAAAGTGGCCAACTGCCTCCGGGTGTCTCTCGCCAAAAAATTATTGCCGAGCTTACCAGCCGGAAGCGGCTTGAGAAGCGGGCTGCTGTGGTTGGTCGCGAATTGCTTTGGGAATTCCATAATGTTAAACCTGTCGATCCCGGCCGGAGTTTGTTTATAAGATTCAAATACGATGTCTCAGTAAATCCGCCCGATTTGCACATTTATAGTAGATGGTTTATTGGCGATAATCGACAGTATCCACCTCAGGGATATATTTTTGATCGTAAAGACCTCATTCGCACTTTTTACGAGATAGAGGTCCCCGCTGATGCCGTAGCAGAAGATGGCTACCTGGCTATTGGATTTTTCAACGTCCCTCTAAACAATACGCCGGTAATTTTTTCCTCTAAGGAGGGCCTGGAGGTGCTTTACAAAGCCGACACTTTCACCGCCAATTTCCTAAGAGCGGTATCTTTAATCTTGTTTCGTTTGGTTTTCCTCGCTTGTTTAGGTATCCTGGCTTCGACTTTCCTTTCGTTCCCTGTGGCCATACTGCTTTGTTTTGTGGTTTTCTTTACCGGCACTATCAGCGGCTTTATTATCGAATCCTTCGATTATCTAAGTGAAAACTTAAGTAGCGTGTATTTTTACACTATCAGGCCGGTCATTACACTTTTACCGCAGTTTGATAAATTTAACCCCTCAAAATTCCTGGTCCCTGCGAGGATTTTGGACTGGTCTTTATTGGCTAAAGCCGCCGGCCTTATGGTTTGTATTAAAGCGTTTTTTTTATTGCTTCTTGCCTTACTTATTTTTAGTTACAGAGAAATTGCGAAAATTATAATCTAAGGCGTGAAGCGAAACAAAATATGAGATACGAACTATGCGTTTACGTGACATAATAATTTGCTCTGTCGCTGTTTGTCTTGCAGTTGCCCTGCTTGTTACGGCTGGTATGCAGCTGGATTACATAAATTCTCAGCGACAGAAAATGAAACTGATAAGTAATGAGCCACTAAAAAATGCCCCGCCTTCACTGGCATTTGCGACGGTCGCAATGGGGGCTTTTCGCGGCCTGGTCGTGGATATCTTATGGCTGCGGGCGGACAGACTCAAAGACCAGGGGCAATTCTTCGATGCAAAGCAGCTTGCAGAATGGATAACCACCTTACAGCCTCGCTTTGTGTCGGTCTGGGAGTTCCAGGCCTGGAATATGGCTTATAACATTTCCGTTTGCTTTCCCGCAACTCAGCCCCAGGAGCGATGGCGATGGGTCAAAAACGGCTACGAACTGCTCCGCGACAAGGGCATTGAACTGAACCCCAAAAGCATTTTGCTCTATCGTGAACTTGCCAGAATATTCCAGCACAAAATAGGCAGCGTATCGGACGATGCGCATAAATATTACAAGTTGCAACTGGCGATGGCAATGGAACCACTAATCGGCCCCGCGGATAACCAAACATTTCACGAACTTGCCGAAGCACCAACCGATTGGCAGCAGATTATAAAAGATGCCAACGTGGCCTCGCTGATTGCAGCCCTTAAATCTTCTGACAAGGCATTTTCCGATAGAGATGGGTTTGTGAGCAATTATTTGTCGTTGCGGCAAAATCCCGGCAGGTTCAACCCAGCCGCTTTCAAGGTAATAGATAATTTCAGAGGCACTGCAGCACTTAGAAAATTTGATATTTTCGCCAAAGCTTACCAGTTACGCAAAACCTGGAAACTTGACCCTGTTTTAATGCAGGAATTGAATCAGCTCTATGGCCCTATCGACTGGAATGACCCCAATAAACATTTGCCTTTGGATTGGAGGCATCCAGACAGTCACGCAATCTACTGGGCTGTTAAGGGCTTGCGAGTTGCCGGTAAAGAGGAGTATTCCGTAAATGAAGCTAACACCGACCGTATAGTTGCCCATAGTTTGCAGAACCTCTTCCGCAACGGAAAAATGTTTATCTATGACGTACCAGCCGAAGTGCCTTTGGATTCTGATTCGCAAACATCGCAAATACAGATGAAGGAAGTGTTTTTGCGGTCGGATTTGAGGATGTTTGAACCGTATAATAAAGCTTCGCTGGCAATTATCGAAAAATACAAAGACCGCAAGAAGGGCAGCTACGTTTCTTTGCAAAACGGCCACCGGAATATGCTCAGGAATGCCCTGCTTTCGTTCTATCAGGCAGGCCATATCCGCCAGGCGCAAAAAATCTATAACCAGTTAAGACAACTTTATCCCAGGGATGAGTTTAACGTTCCTCTTGTTGTTTTTGTAAAGAATCGTATCCGAAAAGAACTCTATGGCATAGACATAAATAACGCAAAAGAAATAATACAGATGCTCCTGAGGGAAAGTTACTTCAGATATGCAGTGCGCGATGACGATGAGGCATTTGGTAGAGAAAAAATGGCAAAAGATGTTTATGACCAATACCAATCGGCATATTTAGATGAAAACAGGATTAACCTGCCCGACTTTAAATTATTAAGATACTTCGCACTTATCGATTTCCTTAATGACCGGCAGTATCCGTCTAACCTGAGACTCAATCTACGCGGAAGGATAAAAATCGAAAGGCCGGAACTTGCCAGGCAGTTAGAGCAGCAGGAAAAAAAATTGCTTAAAAAAGCAGAAAGTGAAAAGTGAAAAATTTTATCTTTTTGTTAGCGGCCTGCTCTGTTGAAAACACCTGCCAAAGTCATTTCGAGCGAAGGCCTCGTAGAGGCCGAAGCCGAGAAATCTATTAAAAAAACAGATTTCTCCACTTTGTTCGCTTTGCTCACTACGGTCGAAATGACAAGTTTTCAACAGAGCATTAGAGGCTCTTAATACGCAATACCCGACAGGAGATATGAAATACGAGATACGAAGTACGACCAACTAACTGCTTCACAAAGAAAAGCCGTTTTTCACGTTGAAGGCCCACTGCTTATCCTTGCCGGCCCCGGCAGCGGCAAAACACGTGTAATCACATCTCGAATCGCAGCACTTATCGATTCAGGCGTTCAGCCATACAACATTTGCGCAATAACTTTCACCAACAAAGCCGCCAACGAAATGCGCCAAAGGGCAGCTACTCTTGGTACTGGTGCCAGCACCCATATCAGCACCTTTCACTCCCTATGTGTCAGAATCCTTCACCAATATGCAGCTAAAGCAGGCATAAACCCTAACTTTAGTATCTATAACGAATCTGACCAGGTCAAATGTGCAATCCAGGCCGTCAAAGATTGTGAGCTTGATACTGCGAATTTTTCGCCGCGTCGATGCCTTGCCGCAATTTCTACTTTGAAAAACAAGTTGATAGACGTTGATACTTTCAAAGCCGACGCCGACGATTTCTTTTCCAAAACATTAGCCGGAATATATGCCCGTTATCAGCACATCCTAAGCGAACAAAATGCCCTGGATTTTGATGACTTGCTGATGAAGGCCGCTGTCTTGCTCCGGAACTGTCCAGATGTTTGCTGTGAGCTTGGAAATCGTTTTAAATTCCTGCTCATCGATGAATACCAGGACACCAATCGCGCCCAGTATGAAATCGCCAAAGCCATCGTTTCGGCCCACAACAATATTTGCGTAACCGGCGACCCGGACCAGTCCATCTACCGCTGGCGTGGCGCCGATATCCGCAACATATTGGCATTCGAAGAAGATTGGCCCGATGCCACTGTTGTTAAATTAGAGGAAAACTTTCGCAGCACCGCCAACATTCTTGAAACTGCTGATGAGCTGATTTCATTCAACCAGAATCGAAAAGAAAAAAAGCTTGTCCCCACAAAACCCTGCGGCAAAGATGTTATCGTGGAAGTTTACGAGGATGAGCTTGAAGAGGCCCGGGCTGTTGGCCGGCAGGTTAGAGAACTGACTGGCAAGGGCGTCTCTCTAAACGATATAGCCGTATTCTATCGTGTCAATTCTATGAGCCGTGTGCTCGAAGAAGCGTTTATCCAGGATAAAATCCCATACCAGATTGTTCGCGGCACCGAGTTCTACAATAGAAAGGAAATCCGCGACTTGCTTGCCTACTTGAAAATTCTTGTTAATCCTGATAATGAAATTGCCCTGCTGCGTATCATCAATACACCTGCCCGCGGCATAGGAAAAACAACCATTGATAGAGTGCGCAGCTATGCTGCTTTACATAATATTACCTTTTTCGATGGGCTTAAGAACGTAGAACGCATCGAATCTCTTTCTAAAGCCCCAAAAGGCAAAATAGCTTCTTTTGTCAATATGATAGAGGGGTTTAAAAAGGATATTGCCGGCAAGGTAGCGCCGCTTGCCGAGCGAGTTTTTAACGAGTCCGGATTAGCCGAGTTTCTAAAGCAGGACCAAAACGCCCTTGAAAACGCCAACGAGTTGATAAATGCCGCTGCACAATATGACGAACAAGCAGAGCAGCCCTCACTACTCGATTACCTTCAGCAAATATCACTTTTCAGCGATGTCGATGCGTATGACGCTTCCAGCGGCCGGCTCGCTCTGATGACACTTCACGCAGCAAAGGGACTGGAATTCGAGAATGTCTTTATCATCGGCGCCGAAGACGGCTTATTGCCCCACGAAAGGAGTAATACCGACGAAGGTGGAGATGAGCTGGAAGAGGAACGAAGACTCTTTTTTGTCGGCATAACCCGTACCAAAGTGGGTCTGCATATAAGTTATGCCCGTTACCGAACAATCCGGGGCCAGATGCTGCGAACCATACCCTCGCGATTTCTTTACGAGCTTGGAACTGACTTTGCCAAATCCACCCCTGTCATTGCCGCGCAAGTGGGAATCCACTGCTCTGCCTTGGCCTCAGTTGACAGAGACAGTGGCACTGTCCCTTACTTTATTGCAGGCCAGTTGGTGCGACACGAAAAATTCGGTCTCGGCAGAGTGAAGGAATTTAATGATGTTGGCGAAAGAAGCAGCGTTGTTGTCACGTTTAACACGGGACAGACGAGAACACTGATGGTAAAATACGCCAACCTTTCAAAGGTGTGAAATCTTTAAGAGACCGTAAACTCGAATATAGATAGTTAAAAACAAAAGCAAAAGGAGGATGTCGATAGTGCAATCACAAATTAAGCTTTACTATAAAAATGTTACTGCAGAGGTTATCGGCGCCGAGCACGGCATCACTGTGTCTCAGCTAAAAGCCCTTGCTGAAAAAAGCTCACCGTTAATTTCACAATTGAACGAAGAAAGAAAAGCCGGGCAAACTCCCTATAGAGGCCTACCTTATAACACACAAATTGCTCAACAAGTCAAAGATCTGGTTGGCCAGTTAAAAGAGGATTGCGAAAATCTCGTGGTGCTTGGCATTGGCGGCTCAGCCCTCGGCAATATCGCTTTGCAAACAGCGTTAAATCCCTATATGTATAATCTCGATGACACGCAACGAGCCGGGCCACGCCTCTTTGTCTTCGACAATGTTGACCCTGAGCAATTGGCTTCATTTTTAGGCTGGGTTAGCGATAAACTCGACAAGACTGTTTTTAATGTTATAAGCAAGTCCGGCCGAACCGCAGAGACAGCGAGCCAGTTTATGATTATTCGTCAACTGCTTTTGGACAAGCTCGGCCCCGAAGGCCTGCAAAGCCAGGTAGTTGCGACCACTGACGCAAAAGAGGGCACACTTCGCAAGATTGCCGCTGATGCCGGCTTTCGTTGTCTCGAAGTTCCGCAGGGTGTCGGTGGTAGATTTAGCGTCTTAAGTGCGGTTGGCCTGTTCAGTGCTGCTATGTGTGGAATCGACATTGACTCACTTCTCGAAGGCGCACGCGATATGGATGATAGAGTTAGCTGCGAGGATTTTTATAAAAATCCCGCTGCCCTCAACGCAGCGATAAATTACCATTTTTACAAACGCGGTAAAAAAATCTCGGTAATAATGCCGTACAGCTACTCTCTGAAAGATTTAGCTGATTGGTACCGCCAGCTCTGGGCTGAAAGCCTGGGTAAGGCCGAAGACCTGAAAGGCAGTAAAGTTCATATCGGCCCGACTCCCGTAAAGGCGCTCGGAACAACCGACCAGCACAGCCAGGTGCAGTTATATCGCGAAGGCCCTAACGATAAATTGTTCACCTTCCTCCAGGTTGAAAATTTTGACACAGAACTCAAAATAGGCCCGGCACCTGATTGCGCCTCTGAACTCGGATTCTTAGCCGGTAAAGATTTGAGCACGCTGCTTAACAGCGAAAAGGTGGCCACCGAGTATGCCCTTTTAGTAGATAGACGCCCCTGTCTTACGGTCGTCTTTCCCGAAGTGAATGCCTGTACCATTGGCCAGTTTATCTATTTATATGAGGTAACAACTTCTTTCGCCGGCGCCTTGTTCGGCATCAATACTTACAACCAGCCGGCTGTTGAGTTAGGCAAGGAAGCTACGTTTGCACTTATGGGCAGGGCCGGCGATGAATACGAAAAATTAGTACAGCAAATTCGCTCTCTAACCAAAATTGACGGAGAGTTTCTGGTCTGATGCAGTCGGTTGTATCCAGTATTTTGGCAGATTTGTCCGTTCAGGATATCGCTCGCCTTCGCCTTGCAGGTATGTTTGCGGTGTTAGTGAGCGGGCTGGTATCGGGCTACCTGGCAAGTAGTCGATTCGGTCTGCCGGAACGGTTCGCTAAAAAGATAATGACCGCTGTTTTGGTCTCTTTCGGCTGGCTCATTGCGCTGCTGGTAATCTGGCAGATGCAGATGACAGGCCAGCTTATCTGGCTGGCGCTGATTGGACTCTGTTTATTGCTGCTAATGACCGCTCTGTCTGTTGTGATATTCTCTTTGCTCAAACTTGATAGAAGAAGTCAATTAACACTTATATTGGCAGGCGGCCTTAGTAACCTCGGATATACCGGCGGAGCGTTCGTTTGCTATGCCTTGTTTGGCGCACAGGGCCTTGCTCTGGCGAACATATACCCCATACTTTGGTTACCCGTGATATATCTTGTTTTTTTCCCTCTGCTGAAAATTCACGAGCTTCGCACAGAAGACAGCGGCGCTGGATTCAAACTCAGCCAAGTACTGGATTTTCGTTTTCTTGCTCTACCAGCCATAATAGCAGCTATAATCCTCAATCTGACCGGTGTCAAGCCGCCTGCTTTTATAGCGGAATTTTATATTATCGACATCTTTGTTTACATTGCTTCCGGCCTGTCGTTTTTTGCGATAGGTCTGCGGGTAAATTTATCCCGGCTCAAAAACTATATAAACTTGTATTTTTTGCTCGCTGCGGTAAAATTTATTTTAACACCAGCGGCGGCGCTTTTAATTATCTGGCTGCTGGCACTGACAGGGCAAAACTTGACCGGACCGGTTAAAAAGGTGATAATAGTTCTGTCGGTTACCCCGAGCGCCGTTCTTATGGTAACAATGAGCAATGTTTTTGATTTAGACGGCCCATTGGCCAGTGCACTTTGGCTGATTACTATGGCGATTTTTGCTGCGATCGTAGTGCCTGTATTATTTTTTGTCTTCAGTTGAAAAGGATTAACCGCAGAGAACGCAAAGGGCGCAGATATGAAAAAATATAAAATATTTCCTCTGCGATCTCAGCGGTCTCGGCGGTAAAAAAAGGGTTTAGAAATGGATTACGTAGTGGTAATGGCAGGGGGGACAGGGAAGAGATTATGGCCCCTCAGCCGCAGGAAACGCCCTAAACAGGTATTGAAACTGCTCGACGGTCAAACGCTTCTTTACCATTGTTTCAAACGGTTGTCGCCGATATTTGATACAAGAAACATACTCGTTCTTACTAACGCCGGCTACACAAGTCTGGTTCGCGAAAACCTGCCCGAATTGCCCGCAGATAATATCATTGCTGAGCCGGCTGTGCGCGATACCGCTGGCGCTATCGGATTGGCCGCGACCATCCTGGCCAAATCCGACCCCGAAGCCACAATGGCTGTCGTTACCGCCGACCAGATGATAGAGCCTGCCGAGGTACTGCAGCAAAGCCTTAAAGATGCGTTTGTCTTTGTGAACAACAACCCCGATAGTATGATTACTTTCGGCATCCAGCCGAGCTTCGCCAGTACACAGCTTGGCTATATAAAATATGCCGCCGCGAACAAATATCCCGATTGTGAAAGTACAATATATTCTGTGGAGGCATTCAGAGAAAAACCAGACGAACAAACCGCAAAAAAATATCTCAATACCGGCCAATACTTGTGGAACTCCGGTATGTTCGTTTGGAAAGCCAAAACAATTTTAGCCAATCTGGAAAAGTTCCTGCCCGAAGCTATCGAGCCTCTTCGCAGAATTGGCGCTGACTGGGACAGCCCAAATCAGCAGCAAACACTTCAGGAGTGGTTCGGCAAACTACCAAAAATCAGCATCGACTTTGCCGTTATGGAAAAGGCCGACAACGTCTATACTATGAAATTGGATTGTCGCTGGCTTGATATGGGTTCTTTCACTGCACTGGCCGATTTTATCGGTTCCGATAAGAACAATAACGTTGTTGCAGCCGGTGCAAGTGAGCTTCTTGACTGCAAAAGTAATATAGTCGTGACCGAAGACAAGGGCCATCTAATTGCCGCCATTGGCCTGGAAAATGTAGTTATAGCCCATAGCCCCGACGCCACGCTTATTTGTAATCTTGACCAGGCTCACAGGCTGAAGGAGCTGCTCGAACTGATAGAGCAGCACACCGGTGAAAAATTTCTATAAATGGTTAAACAGGGCTTACCAGTTACCAAATCAGCAATGCAGATCGGAAGAGCACACGTCTGAACTCCAGTCACATTCCTTTATCTCGTATGCCGTCTTCTGCT
>CAJVYN010000026.1 GCA_913009355.1 uncultured bacterium
GCGACGGCACGTATTACGCTGCAGCCGGAGAGTGGATTGACGCTCTTGTAACGTATGTCAGTATTATGACTGATGAAATGGGTTGGTCGGCGGGCGATTCCGTAGCGATGCTTCTGGCCAAACACGGGTTACCAGAGGGTACTGACGCTACTGTTGTAGCGTATGTTCAATCGCAACTGGCAGCCATTGGCGGCTAAGAAGTAGGTCTGAACCGGGATTGCGTATGAGTAATGTGTTCCGGGATGATAAATAATTGGTTATTCGATAAGCCTGTCCCCAAAAGGGGGCAGGCTTTTAATTTGGCGGCGTCCTGCTGAATACACAATCTTTTTACTTAATTGCTTCTGCGATAGCCCCGTAAGCAAGTTGTTTACGCTCAGGAATTTTTTCTATACGCTGCTGCAGTTTTGCAACCTCTGTCACGTTTCCGGCCTTGAGGTGTAGCTGATCCATCGTATCCAGAACCGCTGCTATATTCGGATGATTCTGGTCAAAAATGTTTTCGAGCGTAGCCAACGATCTGCGACACAAGTTTTGAGCTTCACGATATTTTCCCTGATGTATATACAATTTTGCCAGGTTATTAAACGCCATTGCCGTATAATCGTTATCTGCCCCTAACGAAGCTTCTAACACTTTCACTGCTCGTTGGCAAACGCTCTCAGCCTTGGCGTACTTGCCGTCCGCAATATACACCGCCCCCAGCATATTCAATATCTTTCCCATAAGTGGATGCTCATATCCCTGCTTCTTTTCCACCACAACCAGGGCTTTTTGAAGCAGTTCCTCTGCCTTAGTATAATCTTTCTTTGCTTGATAAATCCTGGCCATTGTCAACCATGTCGGGACTAAAAGATGATGCTCCGGTCCGTATGTTTTTTCCAGTGCTATTGCAAACATTGACACTCTGTCAATATCGCTTCCTGTACCGGACCAAATCGGTGCCAAAGGCCCCAACCCTGTCCACGGTGGCCGTCACCTCGGAGAAGGTGATGGAAACCCTGGATGCTGTAACGATGTGAGCAAAGGTCACTGGGGTGAGGGCAACCATGGTAACGGATTAGGTAATATCTGTACGGGCAATCAGGGTTGTGGTGTTGGTGGTGGTATGGCTGGTGGCTCCAGACCCGGACAGCCCAATCCGGAATCTGATATTCAGTCTGAACTGACGTCTGAAATTCAATCTGAGCCGGCGCCTCTTCCGCAGACAGTAGTTCCAGGATTTGAAGAAGTCGCATTCGTAGAAGGCGGTTGCCCCGCTTTGATGGTATGGTTGGCGGAAGAGATTGGAGTTCCGGAAGAAGATATCCAGATTTATGTAGCAAATATCTTTGCCTTGTCTTCAGACATACAACCGTGCGAGATATGTGCAAGACTCAAAGACTCCGCTACCATTTTAGAAGATGCAGACGGCACTAAGATGGCTGCTCTGGCTCAGGTGGTTAATGAGTTTGTCCAGCCATCCGCACCACCTTCCGAGGAACAGATGGCCTTAATTGGCCAGGCATTAGCACGTTACCGTGACATCTCCGACGGGACACATTACGCCGCAGCCGGACAATGGCTTGATGCCCTCGTAGAATACGTCGGCATCTTGACCACTGAGATAGGATTGCCGGAAGATGAGGCCGTAACGCTTGTTGCGAACAAGTACGTTGTACCTGCAATAGAGGATGGCGACGCAAGTCTTATTATGTTTGTTCAGGTGCGACTGGCAGCTCTTATGCTTTCTCGCAGCAATATCAGCCGTCATAAATCTCCTGAACCACGAAATCCGCAGCCATTCCGTAAGGAAGCATCTGTAAGACGTGCTGTCGCAGGCGCCTCGATTGTACGTACTTCTACTAAGCCCATCTACATATTCGGTGGTTTGGGAATCTTGGGCGCCGTGGGTGCGATACTTGCCACCCTGGTCAAGCTGAAAGTAGGATAGATAATTGGTTATCTCAAAATCCTGTCCCCCTTTGGGGGCGGGGGGACAGGATTTTAGTTTTGATAGAGTCACAGTTCTATCCGTCCCGATGTCAAGCATGATTTTCGGTCGAAGAAACCTCTTGAAGCATCGTTATCAGTACTAATAACCACAAAAAAAACTCAAAAAACACTATTTTTTTCTTTATTTTTTTTCTTTGGTTCTGTATCCTCATTTCTTAATTAGGCGATTGGAAGTTCACACCGAGGCTCTTGCTGCGGGTGAAATTGTGGAGCATTATGTTCATTGGGCACCTAATTGCTGTGTGTAAATCGGTATCCGAAACCTTGATTGCGGTGTTGAATGGTGCTCAAAAAGTGTTAAAAAGTCCATCTGGCGAGGGAGAATAAATATGGGAAAGTTGTCAACATGGGCAATTTAGGTATTGAAGTCCATCCATGGAAATAGTATAATGTTAAAATGGGCAATGCGGAAAGGGTGTATGTACGATTCCAGTGACTCGGCACGAAATATCGCTGACCTTAATGATTGGCCCTTGAATACCTAATTGCTGTGTGGCGACTTATTGTTTCAGTTCTTGCATTATGGATAATTCAATGATTCGTCTGAGACGTTTTTTAAACTAATTGGTATTCGGGTCAATTTAAGGAGAAAGTTATGGATAGTGTAAATAAAGTAAGAAGAATGGTGTTCATTGTTTTTCTTTGCTTAGGTTTTATGGCTTATGCCGTGGCTACTACTCAGGGGGTTTCTCAGCCGGCATCAGCCAAGACTAAAGCCCAACTGAAGCAGGAGGAAAAAGCCAGGAAAGCCCAGGCACTGAAAGCCAAACGAGAAGCCGCCGCAAAAGCCAAACGAGAGGCCGCCGCAAAAGCTAAGCGAGATGCTATCGAAGAAGCTAAAGCCAAACTCAAGGAGCAGATTGCACAACTGAATCTGCCTGAAGATACAACTCCACGCTTAACCGTAAAGCAAATACGCATCAGCGGTAATACCCTGATATCAACTGACGTATTGTTGGAGAATATGCCTTTGATTTATAACGTCTCCGGCAAGCCACTGGACCAGGCGGAGAGCAACTACCTTTACGATTTTAGAACTCTCCACGACATAATTTTGCAGCCGGGCCAGCCTCGAGAGGTTTCCACAAGAACCATTCAGGGCTTTACCCAGTATATTCTCTCGGTTTACCAGGCCCGGAATTACGCCGGCATATATGTGTATGTACCCGCAGAGGCGCTTAAGGACGGCAAAGAGTTACAGGATGAGATATTAGCTATAGAAGTTCTCGAGGCCACAGTCACTGACGTTACGGTCAAATCGTACGACCCCAACCAGAATGAAGTGGAAAAAGGCTATCTGCGTTCCTCTGCCGTACAGAAGTGGTCGCCGATTAAAGCAGGGCAGGTAGCAAATAAGAAAGAGCTGGATGATTTTGTCAACCTTCTCAACCTCAATCCGGACAGATATGTTTCTGCAGTTGTAACGAAAGGTGCCGACCCCAAGTCGCTTGCCGTGGAGTATGATATTTACGAAGCGGATCCGTGGCATTATTTCCTTCAGATAGATAACTCCGGCACCAGAGACAGACAATGGATGCCGAGGGTTGGCCTTATCAATACTAATCTTTTGGGTTTTGATGACACATTCACTGCGATTTATCAGGCCCCGCCCGAATCAGACTGGGACAAGAATTACTCTTTGTACGGCAGTTACGATTTTCCACTCCTCGGGCCTCGGCTGCGTTTTAACCTTTACGGCGGGTACAGCCAGTTCGATATAAACCCGGAATCCGGCATTGTAGATTTCATTGGTAACGGTGATTTCTACGGCGGTATATTGCGTTACAATCTCTTACAGACGAATGGTTGGTTCTTCGATATCAAAGGCAGTTTAGAACATGTAAGAAGCAAGGTTACCCCTTCGCTGTTCCCGGGTATATTGGGAACCGACGTTAAGTTTTGGCTGTGGGGATGGGGACTTAACCTGCGTCGCTCAGATGATATGTCGAATACCTCTTTCGGTTTTGACCGGGTTGAGAGTATGGGCGGCGGGTCCAGTGGGGCCGAGTTTGGAACGGCCCGTACGAATGCCAAGTCTGATTTTAGTGTTTACACTGCCTCCGCTACTCACAGCCAATATCTGGACACCGATAAGATAGACCGACTCAGCAGCACCTTCCGCTGGATTGGCTCCAACGAAAGATTGGTTCCTGCGAAGATGACTACCTTCGGAGGAATGTACTCCGTCAGAGGCTATGATGAGTATGAAGTTGTTGCCGATGGCGGTGTGCTTGCATCAGCTCAATATGAGTTCGACCTGGTGAAATATGACGAATTCAAGGAAAAAGCCAGAGCCGGCTCAGAGCAAACGCAGGCTAAAACCGGCAAACCCTTCCTTAGAAAGCTTGCTCCGTTGGCCTTTTTCGATTACGGCCGAGCTAAGATAAGACGTCCTCTCGCAACAGAAAAGGCCTATACGGAGATGTTTTCGGCAGGCGTTGGTACGATTGTCGAACTCGGGAACAATTTCAGCGGGGGCGTATACTACGGCTATCCGCTCAGAGCAACTGCTGACACCAGGAGAGGCAAGGGCAGATTGAACATCAGTCTTATAATGCGATGGTAAAAGAAACTTTACCCGACGGCGTAGTCGGGAAGGATATAAATGTATAGAGGGAGCTGAAATAGATGACAGTTATTTAATAAGGGGAAGTAATGATGGAAAATGTAAGAAAAATTTCGAAAAAGTATTATTTTAGGCAAGTGATGGCTTGCTGGATGGTCTCTTTAATGCTTTTCGGCATACCAGCTAAGGTCGTACTGGCCACGCCGAACGGCGGAGTCGTTTCACCTGATGCGGGCGGCGCCAATATCACTTACAACACCGGCGCCGGCAACAATACTACTCAGGTAGATGTTCTTAGCGGTCAAACGATTATCGATTGGGGCGGTTTAGATACCAGCTTAAGCGAAACTCTCGCATTCACACAGGGCGAACTGAGCAATTCCGCTGTTCTAAACAGAGTAACTTCAGGAATTGCAACGCAGTTTGACGGGGCTTTGACTGCAGCCGACATGCGTATTTTCATTGTTAATCCTGCCGGCCTTTCTTTCGGCCCGACGGCGTATGTTACGGCCCGCAATTTTGTCGGTTCCGCAATGAATATGACTAACGCCGACTTTCTGGCAGCGACGGGAGCTACTCCCGGCAATATGAACTTTTCCGGCAGCGGTGACTTGCTTAACGAAGGGACAATTTCCGCCGAGGCAGTCTATCTTGTGGGCGAAAATGTTACTAACACAGGTTCCATATCCGGCGAGGTCGTAGTTTTGGCAGCCGGCGACCAGGTGGTTATAGGCCAGCCCGGCAGTGATGTCTTTGTCCAGGTTACAATGGATGCTGGAACTGACCCGGCCGAGCGCGTTGTTGATACTGATGATACTGACGGCGATGGGATCGAGGCAAGCCATGTAGTTCTTGCTGCAGGCGATATCTGGGCGGCGGCACTGGATGTCCAGACCCTAAGGGCTGAAGCAAAAAGAGACGTTGTGATTGACGGCAGCATATACGCCTACTCTGAAGGCCACTCTGACGCTGTAGCTACGGTTGAGATTGACGCCGGTCGTGATGTTACTGTAAATGACCGAATATATGCGGAGACTGAAATTGATTCGGGTAAACCCGAAGACAATGCTATCTCCACTATTGAAATCAGTGCAGGTAGAGATGTGCTTATCAATGCCGATGCTGGAGGTTTTACTGTTTATGCGTATGCCGAGGCTGACGATTCAGGTGACGCTATAGCCAATGTTAAGATAGACGCCGGCGGCAGCGTTGTAATAGACGACAGCGAAATAGAGGTCGTTGCTAATGCTGATGGGTCAGGTGATGCCATATCCAGTACGCATATCAATGCCGGTGGTGATGTTATTGTGGAGAATGATAGTGAAGTTTGCACCGAAGCTGAGACTGATAATGGTGCAGGCGACGCCACAGTCGATTCGCAGGTCAACGCCGGTGGTAACGTTATTGTGAGGGAAGATGATAGTGAAATTTGCGGTTACGCCGGGACTTATTCTGATTCAGGCGACGCTATAGTTAATGTTAGTGTCGATGCTGATGGTGATGTTATTGTGGAAAACGATACTGAAATTCGCTTTTACGCCTATACTTCTGATGCAGGCGATGCCACGGTTGGTCTAACAGTTAAAGCTGATAACGTTACTGTCGCTGATAACAGCGACATAAAGGCCGAAGCTGAGGCTTCCTATTCAGGTGACGCTACAGCAACTGTTGATGTTGAGGCCGAGGGTGATGTTATTGTAGGCGATGAGAGCCAAATTTATGCTTCCGCTGGAGTTTACACCGAGGGGATAATTCCCGATTATGACAGTGAGCTTCCATTTGTGATAGGGTCTGTGGTGCAACAGGCAGAGCCAATCCCCTCTGTTGCAGATACACTTGACGCCACAGCCGATGTTACGATTACTGCCGATGGCGAAGTCATTGTAGATGAGTATGGCCAAATCTATGCTGAGGCGTGGGTTAATGTCGAGCAAATGTATTATGGTGGGCCTACTGTTACATTGCTGGCGCAAGGCGATGGTGGATACGGCGGTGATGAAGTCCTTTCAGTTCCGGGCGACGCTACTGCAAATGTTACAATTCTCGCCGATGATGGTGTTACCGTAGGCATCGACGGCGAAATATGGGCTGACGCCAGGATTGAAGAAAACTACTATGAGGGTTTGCCCAGTGCAGCTTACTCTTCTGTTCTTGATGGTGGGTCATCTCCGGATGGAGAGTTGGATGCCTCCGCCAGTGTTGACATTCAAACCTGTAGCGATGTTATTGTGGACGGCCTGATAGCGGCCTACGCTGATGTGGATGGTTACTGGGATGAAGGCGGTTCATGGGGTAACGCTACTGCTGATGTCTCGATTAAGGCATACGGGGATGTTATTGTAAATCAGCAAGACAGAGGTTACATACCGGACGGAGAGTACATACTGGATGGTTACGGGCCGGAAGGCAGAATAGAGGCCTGGGCATCCGGAGGCAATGAGAACTCAGCTGATATTGAGATTCTCGCCAATGGCGATGTCATTGTGAACGATGGTTATGGGGATTATGGTTATGCCGTAAAAGCCTTCTTTGACAGCGAATTTGAAGGCGGATACGGATATGAAATCAATGCCAATGCCGAGAATGGCATAACAAACACAGCTACCGTTCATATTGCCACCCGCAACGACCTGATAGTGAACGGCCAAATAAGGTCCGGCGCACAGGAGGCTGAGTACAACGCCGCCAATATCGGCATTTGGGCTGGTCGTGATGTGATTGTAAACGGTGGATATATGATGTATGGTGAGGGCATTGACAGCGAACAGGGCGGCCAGATACTGGCCGAGGCACGGTATGGCTCCGAAAACAACGCCGATATAGACATTTTCGCTGACCGTGATGTTGTTGTAAACGGTGCAGATGTTTATGCTATAGATGAGCCTTCTGTCGTCAAGTTTTACGGCCTTTCCAGCGAAGAAGAAGAAGAAGCATATCCGGGCGGCCAGATAGTGGCTCAGGCGGATAGCGGCGAGGAAAATACCGCCAATATTGGTATTGTCGCCGGTCGTGATGTTACTCTAAATAGTGCGTTTGCCGGGGAGGTATCCGTTGTAGGCCCTGGTGGCGGTCAGATACGGGCCACAGCAGATGGTGAGGAAAACAACGCCAATATTGACATTTGTGCCCAGGATGATGTTACTATAGATGGCGAAGTATTGGCCGAGGCATACCAGGCCGAGATCAGAATTGCCGCTGGTGATGAAGTTACTGGAACAGACGGTGTATTAGCTGCCGGTGCTGACAGTATTTCTATTCTTGTAACAGATGAAAGTCTGGTTAATCTTGATGAAATGTTTTATGTGTACCCTGAGATTGGGTCTGAGGGCTTTGAGATTGTAGAAGGTACTGTGGATTGTCCGGAATGTGACTTTGAGATCGACTGGAGCTGGTGCGAAGACTGCGAAGAAGGAGAACCTATCCCTGAGCCGGCACCTTTGCCTGTGATAGAGGTTCCTGGCTTTGAAAAAGTAACGTTCGCAGAGGGTGGTTGTCCCGCTTTGATGGTGTGGCTGTCTGATGAAGTCGGAGTTCCAGCAGAGGACATCCAAATCTTCATAGCAAATACTTTCGCTCTATCTACAGATACACAGCCGTGCGAGGTCTGTGCGAGACTCAAGAACGCAGCTGATATTTTAGATGATGACGCAATGACAGCCGCTCTGACACAGGTGGTTAATGAGTTTATCACGACACCCGCGCCTCCTTCAGAGGAACAGATGGCTTCGATTGCTACAGCATTCGCAGGCCACGCCGGCGACGGCACGTATTACGCTGCAGCCGGAGAGTGGATTGACGCTCTTGTAACGTATGTCAGTATTATGACTGATGAAATGGGTTGGTCGGCGGGCGATTCCGTAGCGATGCTTCTGGCCAAACACGGTTTACCAGAGGGTACTGACGCTACTGTTGTAGCGTATGTTCAATCGCAACTGGCAGCCATTGGCGGCTAAGAAGTAGGTCTGAACCGGGATTGCGTATGAGTAATGTGTTCCGGGAGGATAAATAATTGGTTATTCGACAAGCCTGTCCCCAAAAGGGGGCAGGCTTTTAATTTGGCAGCATCCTGCTGAAGGCACAATCTTTTTACTTAATTGCTTCTGCGATAGCCCCGTAAGTAAGTTGTTTACGCTCAGGAATCTTTTCTATACGCAGCTGCAATTTCGCAACCTCTGTCACGTTTCCGGCCTTGAGGTATAGCTGATCCATCGTATCCAGCACCGCTGCTATATTCGGATGATTCTGGTCAAAAATGTTTTCGAGCGTAGTCAACGATCTGCGACATAAGTTTTGAGCTTCACGGTATTTTCCCTGATGTATATACAATTTTGCCAGGTTATTAAGCGCCATTGCCGTATGATCGTTATCTGCCCCTAACGAAGCTTCTAACACTTTTACTGCTCGTTGGCAAACGCCCTCAGCCTTGGCGTACTTGCCGTCCGCAATATACACCGCCCCCAGCATATTCAATATCCTTCCCGTAAGTGGATGCTCATATCCCTGCTTCTTTTCCACTACAACCAGAGCTTTTTGAAGCAGTTCCTCTGCCTTAGTATAATCTTTCTTTGCTTGATAAATCCTGGCCATTGTCAACCATGTCGGGACTAAAAGATGATGCTCCTGTCCGTATGTTTTTTCCTGGATTACCAGCGTTTTCTTAATTAATGACTCGGCCTCAGGGAACCTTGCCTGTAGTGTGTATAGTCTTGCGATGTTGCCGAGTACCGTTGCTGTGTAAAGGTGGTCCGGCCCGTAGCTTTTATTGATTAAGGTCATTGCCTGTAGATAATATGCTTCAGCTTCTGCAAAGCTGCCCTGAGCGGTCAGCAGTTTGGCAATATCCACCTGGAATCCAGCCATGACCGGCTCGTCTGTCGGGTGGCTTTTTTGCATAATTGCCATCGCCCTGTCCAGAACAGATTTAGCTTGGCGATACTTGCCTTGTCCCTGATAAATTGAACTCAAAATCCTCAATGTGTACGCTACATACGGATGGTCTTTATAGTAGACCTTTTCCTGTAGTTCCAGACCATACTTGCACATCTTCTCGGCATCAGCAAACCTGCCCTGATTCTTGTACAGCCATGCCATGTCGATCAGAGACGCACTGAGTTCAGAGTCAGAAGAGTTCGTTTTTGCTAAAGCCAATGCCTGTTCCACAAGGGGCTGTGCCTTTGCGTAATCCCCATAGGCCATATAAACTCTTGCCATTGCTCGCAGTGTTCTGCTCGGCTGCCCCTTTTGTCCCGGCCTTGGCCCTGCGCCAGCAACACTTCCGTCAAGCAGTACCAAACCGCATACTAAGGCCAGGGCGAAACTTTTGATACCCCGCCGCTTCGAGATAAGTGTTTTTGTTCTTACCATTATAAAATTCCCTCAACCGATACTTGCCAGAATCACAATACTTCAGACTACCTGGGGCCGATAGGAAGGCAGTCTTTTTTAGCTGTCTTTACTAAAACCCTCTCTGCAGCATCACCAAAACTTTAGCTTTTGGCTCCGTCCGGCTTTAGTGTTTGCAGTGACCCCGAAAAAAATCAACGCTCCATCCGTGTTAACAAGTGACGTAATGCATATTCGTAAAATTTCAGTCTCGACTTTAGATAGACTTTAACCACTGTCTCCACAGCCTTGCTTTATGCTGTGTCTTCGCTTCCTATGCCAGACTTCAACGGCCTATAGAATTTGGGGAAAAATATATTGGCAGGATTATCGGTCGAGAGCATCGCTCGGAACAAATGGTGAGGGGGGTATGATTGCCTTTGACGATAGGGGGGCTGAAAGGGTGATAGCCGGGAAGATTTGGGTGCTATAGGCCTAACTGCAAGGAGCTTTAGAAAGAGCGGATTTGTAGCCTGGGCTGCAGTCGAGGGTTAAGTTTTTCCGGCATGCTGCCTCGATTTGACACCGAAAATCAACATTTCAAAAAAAATTGAAAAAACTAAAAAATTTGTTTGACAAATATGACAATATACTTTATAAAATAAAGAACTTTATAGAAAGGGGAAATCGTATGGAAAAAGAACATTTACACGAAGAACCAGAGTCTAAACAAGAAGGCTTTGAAGAGCAGAAAATTGCTGCTGAGGACCTCAAATTTATACGGTCCGTGGTAGAGAAAACGAGCAGGCAACTTAAACCTGATGTCCACATTATGATTGCATGCGGCTTGATATGTATAATTGCTTATACCACACTATATTTTTTGAAAATACGTCGGTTGGACAAGTGGATCTGGCCTGTGGGGCTGTCTATGATGTCAATTATACTCTGTTATACCATTGTTGGCCTTGTTCGAATTGCCAAATATGAAAAAAAGGCCGGTTTCATCTCTCATCTAAAAAAACAAGTTACTTGGGTATGGATTTTCATAACCTTGCATGGCCTTGCCTGGAGCATTTTAGCTGTGCTGTTCAACGATTTCTCTGGGGGAGACCCACCATTTATATGGGCAATGTTATTCAGTATTGGTCTGTGCGTATTGGGTGTTTTTCATTCAAAAGAATGGCTTTTGGGTGCAATATTAATTTTTGCAGGAATGATGCTGACATATTTTGTAGAAGAAAGTGCCTACATAATCCTCGGTTTAGCAATGGGGGCAGGATTCATTATACCGGCGATAATAACGCAGAGAAATTACCGTAAACAGGAAAAAGAAAATGCCTAGGAGTCTGTCCGAGTAACAATTGAACAGCCATTAAAGAGATGGTATAATACTGGCCGATATTTATAATGGAAATTCAATTCAAGGAGGCTCACGGATGAGTAAAACATATCGGCCATGGAATCCTAATCAGCAGTATCTTCTTCCTCCATCAGTTCAAGACTGGCTGCCAGAAAACGACATGGTTTACTTCCTACTCGACACTGTTAATGAATTAGACATCTCAGCAATTACACAAAAATATGAGCGGGAAAAACGTGGTTTTCCACCATTTCATCCACGCATGATGGCGGCCTTATTACTATATGCTTATTGTCGTGGTGTTTTCAGTTCCCGTAAGATAATGCAGGCTTGTCAGGAACGTATTAGCTTCAAGGTTATTGTTGGTGATGACATACCAAACTTTAGAACTATCAGTGATTTTCGCAAGCTGCATCTTAAAGAATTGCAATTGTTATTTGTTCAGATTTTGCAACTTTGCCATGAGGCCGGCCTTATCAAGCTTGGACACATTGCTCTTGATGGCACCAAGATCAAAGCCAATGCTTCTCGGCACAAAGCAATGAGTTATGGCAGGATGATCAAAGATGAGAAACGTTTGACTGAAGAGATTAAACGGTTACTCGAAAAGTCCGAGGCGATAGATAAACAGGAGGATGACGAATATGGTCCGGATCGACGAGGCGACGAATTGCCGGAAGAATTAGCTCACCGCAAGAGCCGCCTGAAACGCATTCAGGAGGCTAAAAGTGCTTTGGAAGCCAAAGCTAAGGCTTCTGCACAGCAGGCACAGGAGCAGCGTGAACAGGAAGATTCCACTGATGATAATAAACCTAAACGAGGCAGAAAACGCAAGGCCGTTTCAGAAGTTCCGGCAGACAATAAGCAATATAATTTCACCGATCCCGAATCGAGTATAATGAAAGCAAATAATAAGGGCTGGGATCAATGCGGCAACGCTCAGGCTGTGGTGGATGGCGAAAAGCAAATAATTGTCGCCTGTGATGTCACCGGCCAAAGCAATGACAAACAACAGTTCGAGCCGATGTTAGAGCAGGCACAGGCAAATGTTGGCGTGGATAAAAAGATCAAAGCGGCATCAGCCGACAGTGGTTATTACAGCGAATCGAATGTGAAGTTTGCCGAGGACAAAAACATAGATGCATATATCGCTACTAAAAGAAACAAACACAGTGACCCGGTGATGAAAGCCCCTCGTGGTCGGCCACCAAATGATTTAACCGTTCAGGAAAAGATGGTCAGAAAGCTTCGTACCAAGAAAGGACGTGAAACTTACTCTAAGCGTAAGAGTATAGTAGAGCCGGTGTTTGGCCAGATCAAACGAGCGAGAGGATTTGTTCAGTTTTCGTTGCGAGGTATTGAAAAGATGCGTGGCGAATGGGTGATTGTTTGCCTTACTCACAACTTATTGAAGTTATTCCGAGCTCAATATGTCGTTACAGCCTAAGGATATAATGGATACTGCTATGTTATAGCAAAGATTACGATCATTTTGAGAAAAACGAACAGCATCAACCGGAAATAAATTCTTATCATAAAAAAACAGAGATCAAAGCCAAAGGAAGACAAGAAATCGTCGCATGAATCAATTACTCGGACAGACTCCTAGGCACTAAAAATGTCGCCAAGGGGATATGGGGCGAGGTATTTTTTATTCCTTCAGTTAAGAAAGCATCAGACGAATTTGCTACAAAGACAAATACTGTTTTCAGTCAATTATATTCCCGTGTAATAAACGCAATGTCAGAAAACAGCGAAGAGTTTAAAATGGCAAAGATTCAGCTTGGCAGTTTAGTCAGAAAGCTGAATAAATATACTGATGATGGCAAAAAAAACACGGACCGACCTTCCGAATTATCATCGTTTGAAAGTGTTCTCGAAAGCGAACTTAAAGACTGGGACACAAAAATTGACGTTGAAATCACTCCTCCAGACATTGATGATATATTAAAAGTCGGAACAACTGTATGGGTTAATGATGGTATAAGAACGGATGTTGCTAGAAAAGGCCAAGGATTACAAAGGGCTTTAATCTTTGCACTGATACGAACACTGGCCAAAGTATCTAAAGACAAGAAAGATGGCGAAGAAAGCAGCAGAAAAGCATCAAAATCAACATATTTTATTTTGGAAGAACCTGAACTGTTCTTACATCCACAGGCACAACGGTCATTATTCGACTCTCTTCAAGAATTATCGACAGAAAATCAAGTTTTGCTATGTACACACTCGAGCTCATTTATGAATCTTGATAACTACAAATCTATTTGCAGAGTTATCAAGAGCAATTCAGAAAAAGGAACAGAAATCTGTCAGTGTACAGTTGATTTATTGCGAAAAATGAATGACAAAGACGAATTCAATCTGGCATATTGGATAAATCCTGATAGAAGCGAGTTGTTTTTTGCCCAAAAAGTTATTTTGGTTGAAGGGCCAACGGACAAAACTGCTATACCATTTCTCGCCAAAAAAATATCTGTGTTCAAATATGATTATACCATCATTGACTGTGGCTCAAAGAATTCAATACCATCATATATAAATTTATTAAATTATTTCTCTATTCCATACATAGCTGTATATGACAAAGATCACCAAGATGGCAAAAGTGCCGAAGCAATCGAAAGTGCCAACAATGCTTCTGGAGCAATTGAAGAGAAAATATCAACCCATTTGGGAAGTTCAGTAATATTTGAAAATAACATTGAAGAAGAGCTTGGTATTGCAGAAGGAAATAATAAGAACAAACCTTATCTGGTGTTAAAACATATCATTCAAGAAAATTTTGAAATCGAAAAAACTCTCAGATCGAAAATAGAAATGATATATGACTAAAATAAAACTTATAAAAGAAGATGTTTCACGGTTATTTTGTTCCTTTGTAAAGTTCGTATTTCAGCAGGCGGCACTCGATGTTGCCATTATAAAATACCATGCGGCGAGAGGCCTTTAGGCCGACTTTTGCAGACAAATCCTTGTTGCCTATAAATAGATAGCCGGTATAACCGGTGCATCGCTGTTTGAAAAAGTCGCCAATGCGCTTATACTCTTTTTCGAGCGGTTCAATATCACCCAGCCGTAAGCCGTATTCCGGATTCATTACGATAATCCCAGCGCCGGTTGGCAGTTCAGTGTCGGCGAAATCACACACATCAAATTCTATCAAATGTTCTACCCCTGCCGTTCGCGCGTTCTGCCTGGCCGCTTCGATAGCCTGCTCATCTATATCGGTGGCGATTATACGTTTTCGCAGCGCGTCCTTACGTATAGTCCTGCGAACATCGCAACGCAGTTCTTCCCATAGCTGCTTATTAAAAACTTTCAGATGCTTAAAACCAAAATTGTTGCGCAAAGCCCCAGCCGGCTTGTTCATCGCTATAAGAGCGGCTTCGATAGCGAGCGTACCGCTGCCGCACATCGGCAGTACGATATCCTGCGAGCCGTCGAAGCCGGTCGCCATGATAATACCAGCGGCTAACGATTCGCGAAGCGGGGCTTTGTGCGGCATTTTACGATAGTTCCTGTCAGAAAGTTTTACGCCGGAAGTATTAAGATATATCCAGGCCCTGTCGGCCTTCCAGAAAAGATTGACGACGACTTTGTTTCTGTCCGGGCCGCTGTCAGGTCTGGATCCGGTCTTTTTGCATAAGCGGTCGACGATTGCGTCTTTGACCTTCAGATTCGGGTACATAGTGTTGTTAATCGAGAAGGTATCGACACGCGAGAGTACGCACAGATACTCCTGCGGTGAGATGATGTTTTCCCAGGGCAGTTTGTTGATATGTTTATAGAGTGATTCGCTGCTGCCGCAACGAAACTCTTTGAGAAGATAAAGGACGTTATAAGCGGTTCGCAGGCATAAATTCAGTTTCATACAATCGATGAACGAGCCGCGAGTAACAACACTTCCGGGATGACTGCTGACTATCTCAAAGCCCAATCCTTCGAGTTCGGCCTGTAGATAATCTTTCAGACCCGGCCCACAGGTAACTAATATATTTTTGCGCTCCTGGACGTCCATCCGTGTTATCTACCTGCAAGAGCATCTTTTGTCAACTCCAAAGCGAAAGATGCAGTATTAACAGATTTCTCCACTTCGCGATGCTACGCATCGCTTCGGTCGAAATGACCAGTGGTCTCTTCAAGAGAGTATTATAGGCTCTTAATTTATGTTTCATTGATAACGACATTTTGTGTATAATGCGGGAATTGATCGCTCTGAACAATTTCAAGAAGGATTGTTTTATATATGAAATTCACCGAACTTAACTTAAAGCCGCAGATATTAAAAGCCCTTGAACAGCTCGGATACAGGGAATTAACACCTATACAGGAAAAAACATTTCCATATATTATCGCAGGCAAAGATATGATTGCCCTGGCGGAGACCGGTTCCGGAAAGACTGCTGCATGTGGAATACCAATTGTCCAATCGGTTGACGCAGGCAAAAACCAGATACAGACATTAGTTATGGTGCCCACACGTGAGCTTGCTCTGCAATATGTAAGTGCCATCTCAGATGTCGCTAAATTCACTCATATCACCCCATTTGCAGTCTATGGCGGCTTTCCCATCGAGATACAGAAAGCAAAGCTGTCCCATGGTGTAAATATCCTCATTGCTACTCCCGGCCGTCTTATCGATCTGCTCCGTAACAGCCCTTTGAACCTGTCGCAGGTTCAGACCTTTATACTCGACGAAGCGGACGAAATGCTGAATATGGGCTTCATCACTGATATCGAATTTATTATCTCATGCCTGATACATGAACACCAGACACTGCTCTTTTCTGCGACAATGCCGAAAGAAATTAAACACCTGGCAAAAAAATATCTCAAGAATCCTATTACCCTTGAACTCAATATCGATCAGATATCGCCACAAAGCCTCTGTCACCAGTTTCAGCAGAGCGCCGGGCACAAGAAACTTGCCTCACTATTGCAATACATAAAAGACACAAAGCCGACCCAGGCAATAATATTTTGTAACTCCCGAAGGAATTGTGAAAATCTGTTTGATAAACTAAAAAAGGAAATCAATTCAGTTGATATCATACACGGAGGGATGGAACAGTCGAGGCGGTCGTCACTTTTCAATCGATTTAAGAAAAAGCAGATTAAAACAATTGTCGCCACAGGGATTGCAAGCAGAGGTCTCGATTTCAGCCATGTAACACATGTGATTAATTATGATTTCCCTGACAGCCCGCTGGCATATACGCATCGGTCAGGCCGAACCGCCAGAATGGGAAGAAAAGGCACTGCCGTTACCTTCTTCAGCAGCCATGATTTACATACGTTAAAAACAATTATAAAAAATAACAATATTGACCCTGTGTGGCTGTCTGCCGAACCCCAACTGGATAATATCAAAAAGCAAAAAAACAGCCGCCGATTCAATGCCAGCCGTAAAAGGCCATTAAAAAGAGCAAATAGACGACGTTAAAGACGCAAAATCCGTCGGTAATACAACACGAAAAAAATGGCCACAGAGGACACAAAGCGATAAACTTGATAGCATAGGAATTTGTATTTTTGACAGGATTACAGGATAAGGCAGGATAATTCAAAACATAATATCTTGTTAATCCTGTTATCCTGTCTAAAAAAGTTCCGCCGAAGGCGGTTAATTTAACCCAGTATTATGAAGATAAAATACTTTACAGGTACGGATACTGCTTTGGTGGAGTTTTCAGACCACAATGCATCGCAGACCAAAGAGATAAACGAGAATATATACGTTGATTTGGACCCTGACGGCAATCTGGTGAATATGACTATCGAACATGCGAGCAGGCAGGCCAATATAGCAGAGGTAGCTTATCAACAAATGAAAAGTAAGAGCAGCTAAACAGCGGAAACTACTGCCGTTATTACAGAGGCAACGTTAGTCCTCCTAAGGACTCCTTAGGAGGACAGCCGGAAAAAACAGAACTCGAATACCGGGTTATAGCGGTAAATAAAGCAGGCGAGGGACAAGCCAGCAATACGGTGATGGTGGTTTTGTAAGGAATAAATAATGGAAAATATTATGTTTGATAAAATTCACAAGATTGATCCCAAGAGTATTTGGAAACATGAAGCACACGATTTCACGCCTTGGCTTGCCGAGAATATCATCGAACTTGGTGAGGCAATTGGAATTGAATTGGAAGTAACAGAGATAGAGGCGAACGTTGGTAGCTTTTCCTTAGATATTTTGGCGAAGGATTTAGGACGCAATTCAAATGTTATCATAGAAAATCAACTTGCCACAACTGACCATGACCACCTTGGTAAATTATTAACTTATGCAAGCGGATATGATGCTGACATTATTATTTGGCTATCAACAGAAATCAGAGAGGAGCACAGGCAAACATTAGATTGGTTAAACCAAAGAACAGATTCTAATACAGATTTTTTTGGTATTGTGGTTGAAGTAATAAAAATTGGAGAATCACGACCTGCA